>NZ_JAUBRB010000079.1:0-22924 GCF_036701585.1 Microcoleus sp. POL10_C6
TTTTAAATCACCCTAACCTTCCTTCAGTCTTGTCTTATGGTACTCTGGCTGCTTAAAAACTGTCCGGAGTATTGTTAAATAGCTCATTACTAAAAAGGTTTTAGACAATTGGCAAAAAAATACGTAGCAGCGATCGACCAAGGAACCACCAGCACCAGATTTATCATATTCGATCGCCGGGGACAGATAATTTGCAGCAACCAACAAGAACACCAGCAAATTTATCCGCAACCAGGATGGGTTGAACACAATCCCGATGAAATTTGGCAGCGCACCCAAAGTGTGATTAAAAATGCTCTTGAAATCGGCAATATCGACCCGCAAGATATTGCTGCTCTCGGTATTACCAACCAGCGCGAAACTACAATTGTTTGGAACAGAAAAACGGGCAAATCTTATGGAAATGCGATTGTTTGGCAAGATACTCGCACTCACCAAATTTGCGAAAGATTAGCGGAGTTTGAGGGCAAAGATCGATTTCAAAAACGATGCGGTTTGCCGCTGGCAACTTATTTCAGCGGGCCGAAGATTAAGTGGATGTTGGACAATATTCCAGGATTGCGGGAAGCTGCAAATCAAGGGGATGCAATTTTTGGCAATGTCGATACTTTTCTGATTTGGCACCTGACTGGCGGCGCGCACATTACCGATGTTACCAACGCCAGCCGCACGATGCTGATGGATTTGCAAACTCTCGATTGGGATGCCGAAACTTTGGAAATAATGGCAATTCCCCGCCAGATGCTGCCAGAAATTCGCCCTTCGAGTCAAGTTTTTGGAACGGCAAAAGGATTGCTTGCAGGTGTTCCGATTGCTGCTGCTTTGGGCGATCAGCAGGCCGCCCTCGTCGGGCAAACTTGTTTCAGTCTGGGGGAGGCAAAAAATACTTACGGTACGGGCTGTTTTATGCTGCTGAATACTGGTGAGACGATCGTCCCTTCAAAGCAAGGATTACTAACAACAGTCGCCTACAAGATGGGGGAATCGCCCGCTGTGTATGCTTTGGAAGGCAGTATTGCGATCGCCGGAGCTCTTGTGCAGTGGCTGCGCGACAATTTGGGCATCATCAACACATCTGCGGAAGTAGAAACATTAGCAAATACCGTCGAAGATAGCGGCGGAGTTTACGTTGTCCCGGCTTTTTCTGGACTCTACGCACCCTATTGGAAAGATAGCGCCCGCGGAGTAATTGCAGGTTTAACTCGCTACGTGACTAAGGCACACATTGCCCGCGCAGTATTGGAAGCGACAGCGTGGCAAACGCGGGAAATATTGGATGCTATGAATCAGGATTCTGCTGTGCAGCTTTTGTCTTTAAAAGTAGACGGAGGTATGGTGGGAAATCACACGCTGATGCAGTTTCAGAGTGATGTTTTGGGAGTGCCTGTGGTGCGGCCTGTGGTAGCAGAAACTACTGCACTCGGTGCGACTTACGCGGCTGGTTTGGCGGTGGGTTTTTGGAGTCAGCTAGCCGAATTGCGCGATAATTGGGCGGTGGATTGTACTTGGGAACCGAAAATGCCGATCGCACTTCGCGAGCAAAAATATCGCTTTTGGAAAAAAGCAGTTTCCCGCACATTCGATTGGGAAGAATGAATCGCTGAGTTAACCCCAAAATCCGTATTTAGTGATATCCTTAAATCCAGCACTATTTTTCAACTTGCAAATAAATGATTTCGCTAAAGAACTTAAAAAAAATTCTCACCGCCTTTCTATTGATACTGACACTGGCATTTGTAGAAATCGCCACTAATTCCCAAATGGCGATCGCAGATACAACTACAAATCCCACAACTGCAGCCGAAGTCTTCAGCGCCAACTGTGCAGGCTGTCACATCAACGGCAGCAACATTATCAGGCGCGGCAAAAACTTGAAACAAAAAGCCTTAAAAAAATACGGCATGGATTCCATCGCCAACATTTCCAACTTAGTAACCAACGGCAAAGGTATTATGCCAGCTTACAAAGAGCGTTTGTCGGAACAACAAATTATCGATGTTTCAGCTTATGTGCTATCCCAAGCTGAAACTGATTGGAAATAAAGCTGATTATGGAGATTGTCAGAGCAGGTTTAGCGCTTAACTTGGTCATCCATGAATAATATTTATACAAACAAAGCCTGCCTGCTTTTTATCTTCTATTTTTCATTCCTTAATAATCTCAATACAAAATCTATCATTTTTTCTATGTTCTGGTGAAAAAGTGTAAATTATCGGAGGTATTGCAAGGTGAAAAAACATTATTGTTGGCGTAGAACTTTAACTGTTATTAGCTTGTGCGTGTATCTAATGTTAGCTGTCAGCGCGCCCGCTTTCGCCTCGATTCACAAATATCCAGAAACTGCCGAGACAGTAATGTTCCGATCCGTACAAAGCCTGCGTGATACAGATGACAAAGCATGGCAAGTTGTTTTGTACAAGCGAGTCAAGTCGGGAGTAGTAAAGTCTTTAAATCTGAGATTAGTAGGATTTCCCGGAACAGAATTGCAGCACCCGGTTCCGCTGAAAGTTGTGGCGGGGCAGCGCGAAATTGGCAATGCTAATGATATTTGGAACGAGTCTGGTTTGCCAATTAATGTCGGAGAATACGATTTCAAATCAATAATTACACAAGTGGAAAGTAATCGACCTTTGCTGTTGAAATTTCCCGTGAAAAATCAAAAAGAAACAGAATTGCTGGTTCCTCCTTTTGCTGTCAGAGAATGGCGGCTGTTGTTAGACAGAAACTAAATATACCAATTTAATCGCACTCTACATTTAAAATCCAGACAATTTGCAATGTTACAAATCGCTATGTTTAAATTCTGCCTTAAGGTAGATTTAACGTAGTTGAAGGATAATGTTGTCTGACACAAACTAAAGATACCAATTTAATCGCACTCTACATTTAAAATAGCTACAGTTTCATCGATGTATCAAAAATAACTTTATTTACATAGACCTTAAGGTAGATTTAACCTATTTTAAGGGTAATTATGAAACAAACTAAAAGCTGAGTTAGTCTGGTGACAAAACTTCAGTGTTTTAACGTAGGTGTATTCAGGGTAAATCTACTATGACTTTAATCAGTAAAATTGTCCGAAAAGCATTGGCAACAGGTTACTTAACGGTTGAGGCCGAAGAACAGTTGCGACAGCAGTTGCAGATGACTAAGTACGGTTTAGAAGATTTTGAGGCTTTTATTAATTTGCAAAAAGAGGTGATGGAGGGTAGGGTGAAACAGCAAGCTTTGGAATTGTTGCGATCGCGCAAATGTTCTGCGACGGCTTGAATCCAGTCCGATCGCCCTTTTGGAGAAATGGGATAAAAAGGTTACAGCATCTTCTATTTTTATCCCTAATTAGAAATTTCCGGGGCGATCGAACTTGACAAAAACACCCTAGTCAGCAATAATAGTAGATTGTCTGTCTAAATCCGGCTCGGATCAGGTTAAGACATTCCAAAAGCTGGAGAGCAGTCAGCAGTCAAAAGTCCACAACGACCAATGACCAATGACTCATCAGCTACCTGTACGGCAATCTCAACCACCATCCCATGACTTACGCAATCATTGAAACCGGCGGCAAACAATTTCGGGTAGAACCAGGCCGCTTCTACGACATCGAACTGCTTCACGTTGAAGCTGAATCCAAAGTCACCATAGACAAAGTATTTCTGATCCAGCACGAAGGCGAGGTTCATATCGGCCAGCCTCTACTAGAAAATGCCACAGTAGAAGGAACGGTTCTACGGCATTTCCGGGGCCGCAAAGTCCTCGTCTACAAGATGAAGCCGAAAAAGAAAACTCGGAAGAAAAAAGGGCACCGTCAAGAAACAACTCGCTTTATGATTGACTCGATTAGCGTCAACGGTACAGTCTTGGCCGCCAGAGACTTAACAGCAGCAGTTGTTGAAACCCCCCAAACCGCCGAAACTGATTCAGAATAAAAAATAGTAAATACAGTTGAGGATATTATGGCCCACAAGAAAGGTACAGGCAGTACACGTAACGGACGCGACTCTAATTCTCAGCGTCTGGGTGTCAAAAAGTACGGCGGTCAAGTTGTCAGAGCTGGCAACATTTTGATCCGTCAACGCGGCACCAAATTTCACCCTGGTAACAATGTAGGTATCGGCAGAGATGATACTCTGTTTGCCATGATTGACGGTGTGGTGACTTTTGAAAGAAAAGGCAAAACTCGCAAGAAAGTCAGCATTTATCCTGTTGTAGCAGCACCTGTGGCTGAACCCGTGGCTGAAGCTGTCGCAGTTTAATTCTTTGTTCCTAGGTTCGGCAGATTCCTGACAACTTAGCGTAGAACCGATAGTCCGACAGGGGTTGAAACCCCTGCCTCAAAGCTAAAGTCCTCTGAAGAGGACTGAAGAACTTATTAGTCCTCTTGAGAGGACTTTAGCTATTAGCCAGGGAATTCATTCCCTGGCGGACTACAGGCTTAATTTGTCACCCATTTGTGGCTAGCCTCCTCCGACAATTGTGACAACTTCTAAGATGTCGCCCTCTTGCATCTGTGTAGTTTCCCAAAATTGTTTGTGCAGAATTTCCCCGTTGTACTCCACAGCCACCAAGCGCGGGTTTAATCCCAATTGTTCTAGTAATTTTGGTAACGGTGTGTCGATCGCACAATTACGAGTTTCTCCGTTAACTTGCAGCGCAATTTGATTTATCATAAGTAAAATATCAGTTTTCAGGGCAGGTTTTGTAACAAAATTATATTTTATCCACACATTTCCTGTGCTAAACCCGCCCTACAAATCCCCAATCAACCTAGCTTTTTCCGTGCAAAGCTTTCTGAGCTTTCAGATTCTGCATCCGAATCAACTGCGAGATGAAAAACTGCGTCACTAAAGTAGGCTGTTCTGCTTCCATAATCGCCCGTACTGTGGCAACCCTTTGAGCTCCGGCATTCAATACTTCATCGAGGTTGTTGATATCAATTCCGCCGATCGCAAACCACGGAATCGGCGACTTAGTAGCAGCATACCGCACATAGTCCAAACCAGCCGCCTGTTTATCAGGTTTAGTCGGAGTGGAGTAAACCGGCCCAACTCCAATATAGTCGGCTCCCGCATCAACGGCTCGCTGCATTTCCTCGCCATTGGTAGTCGAACAACCGATGATTCGTCCCGGGCCAAGCAACTTCCGCGCTTCCGCCACAGGCAAATCTCCCTGCCCTAAGTGTACGCCGTCTGCATCGGCTGCGATCGCCAAATCCACGCGATCGTTCACAATCAGCAAAGCATCGTAGCGGTGACAAAGTTCGCAAAGCTTGCGCGCGTTAGCCAGCTTTACCCCGTCGTCTGAGCTTTTGTCGCGGTACTGCACCAAAGTCAGTCCGCCTTGCAAAGCAGCTTCCACGACTCCCATCAAGTTGTCTCGCGGCGAAGTTACAAGGTATAACTGCGATCGAAGTAACTGCTGGTAGCGCCGGTAAGCCAGCAAATCGCTTTCGAGAGTATAAACCCGATAGCGCATCTGCTTAAAAGCCGCGCCCATATTCCGATCGTAAATTTTGCCATACTCTTCGAGTACCCGCAGAGCTTCTTCCACCCGACAGAAATTCGCCTCCAGTAGCTGCTGAATGCTCGAACGCTGCTCTTCCTGCGGGTGAGTCAACTCCGTACCCGGATCAGCCGGCGTATCCCTAGCGCTGCGAAGTTCTGCAACGTGCCAAGCAGCCAATTCTTGACGCAGTTGCTTGCACTCGCCAGCTAAATCCGCGCTGTTGAGACCAAACCTGCACCATTCTTCAATAATTCTCAACCCTTCGCGCGATCGATCTAAATTTGCATCTAAAATCCGGCAGAGGGCTGGCTGTGCCGGTAAAGTTCTGTTTTGTTTGTCGGTCATTCAGAACCACCCTAATTATAATTAATCTTACCAATCAACCCGCTATGTTCTCCCACGCCGTCAAGATTGTGGCAAAGCAGGCGGCTTAATTTTGGCATAAACCGATGTAAATTCGACAATAATTTTTTAAGTTTTATTGAATTTGATGAAAACAAAGCATAATAGATCAAACTTGATGAGAGTGGAATCGTTAAACTGCATACCACACTTCGGAGGAGAGCCGTGAGGTTAGCAGAACAACACAAAAGATTAACAGAAGAAAACCCCAGCAGGCGGGTGAAATCAAAGTTCGATCGCGAAAACCCGACACCGAACTCGGGAAGCGGAACTCGGATCGCAAATCAGTGGGGTTTATTTATGCTCCCAAACTCTCAATATAGCGAGTGCCAAGAAAAGCGATCGCAAAAATCTTGTTTGAGTTCTTGCCTTTTGCTCGTTTTTGCCACCACCGCCCTTTGCAACCATCAACCGTCAGTTATCGCTGCCGGGATACCGGGAGTGCAGCTACTTTCTCAGACGCTGCTGAGCGACATCAACATACTGTACGTCAGCTCGACAGGAGGCAGCGACACGGGCGGCAACGGCAGCGATCAAGCTCCGTTCAAAACCCTTACCTACGCCTTAAGCGTCGCCCCACCCAAGACAGCGATTTTGCTAGCGCCCGGTACTTACAGCGAGCAAACCGGCGAAAAATTTCCATTAATGCTCAGACCCAGCGTGACAGTTCAGGGAAATCCCAACACTCGCGGTCAGAATATTGTCATCAAAGGCGGAGGATACTTTATCAGTCCGACTTCTGCGGGTCAAAATATTGCGATTTTAGGCGCAGACGGGGCGGGCCTCAGCGGGGTGACGGTGACGAATACCAACTATCGCGGTTACGCTTTGTGGATCGAATCGAGTTCTCCGACGGTTGTTAACAATACTTTTTCTGGCAGCACTCACGACGGCATTTCGGTAGTGGGTACTTCCAGGCCGACGATTGGTGGGAATGTTTTCTCGAAGAATGGAGCTAACGGCATTACAATTTTTGGCAGTTCCCAGCCGGAAGTTCGAGATAATGTGTTTGAAAACACGGGATTTGGGGTGAATGTAGCGCAGAACGCTTCGCCTCTGCTAATCGGTAACAAAATTACTCGCAATAAAGATGGCGTGGTGGTGCAAGCTAATGCTAGACCTGTGCTGCGTAACAATTATATCGAGAGTAATCGCCGGGACGGAATTGTGGCGATCGCGAGCTCTCTGCCGGATTTGGGAACTGCAGCCGAACCGGGGGGCAATGTCATTCGCAACAACGGTCAGTACGATGTCAACAATGCGGCAAAAGGTCAAGTAATCCCAGCTTACGGCAATCAATTGTCGAGCAGCCGGACGACGGGATCGGTTGATGTGGCGGGAACTTTTACCCCTGGGCCAATGGGGGGAAGTGCTTTGCAGCTAAGGACCGATCGACCCCCCAGCATCGGTGGGCCAGACACTTCTCTCCCTGCTTACACTCCCGGGCGGCTAAGTCCCAGAGTAGAAAGAGCGCCACTTCCCCCGCCTGCGCCCGTTTCCCAGCGACCGGTGCAAAATCGACCCGCACCGCGAAGCGCCCAGTTGCGACAAGAACTTTCTCCGAGGAATGCCGCTGCTTCATCGGTAGCCCAAGGGGCGATCGCAATTCCCGTGCCCGATCCGAATTATCGATCAATTTCGGAAAGTTCGGTACAGCAACCAATGATTCCTCCCAATTTTGATAGTTCGAGTTCGGTTTCTTCCGAGGGTAGATTGCCGGTTCCGGGTCGCAACATTCCGATAGGAAGGGGTGGCTATGTACCTGCACTTTTAGGGGGGAATTCTTTGCCCGATGCCGAGGATAATTCGCCGTCATTCGATCGAGCCAGAGCTTTGGGTTTCCGGTATCGAGTTGTGGTGGATACCGACAGTTGGCGCGATCGACAAAAAATGCAATCTCTCGTTCCCGGTGCTTTTCGCTCTTTTTCCAGCGGGCGATCGGTGATGCAAGCCGGTGCTTTTCGGGAACTCGAAAAAGCTGAGGAATTGCTACAAATGCTCAGCGCTAACGGTTTGAATGCTCGAATTGAAGAAATTCAATGAAATGGTCATTAGTCATTAGTTAACGGTTGACTGTTGACTCTTGACTGTTGACAGCCAAAGACTGCTGACTACTTCAAAAAAATCTCAAAATTTTAGGGCCTAGCATATCGGATGCCAGACCCTAAAAAGTTTGTAAATTAAGTTGATTCAAGTGGGTTTTTAGTTCTGCTGAGTTTCAGCAAACTACAACTAAGGTGGACTTTTTGGCAACTACTCTGTAGACGAGCTAGCTATCAGCGGAGTCTATTCAGACTTCTGTGTTTGATTGTGCGATCGCAACTTTTGATTAATCCAATAGCCTCAAGCTATTTAACAAATCTCGATCCCAATGTCAACCTTTCTTTGCTAATAAACTACACGGTTCAGGCGTTGCCTGCGGACTAGAGCCGAGCGGGACAAATACTCTAATTCCAAGTTTTTTATCCAAGTTTTTTGTGCTTCTTGGTTTTGCCCCTCATGTTTTTAAGTTAACACCAACTGCGCGCATAAAAACACTTTGTTTACCAAACTTGACACTTTTTGATGTGATGAAATACTTCCAAAAGCGATTATTAACAATTTGTACGATCGCTCGATACCGCAACGTGCACACCCGACACTTTTCGCTTGCTGTCAACGCAGCAGAGCTTCCCAAGTTGCGCGGCCGACAATGCCGTCTGCTGGCAGTTGATATTGTCGCTGAGCCGCCTTGACAGCAGCTTGAGTTTCCGGGCCAAACACGCCGTCAGCACTCACCCGCAAAAATCCCTTGGCCTGCAGCCGTTCTTGCAAATCTCTGACTGCCGCCCCCCGCATTCGTCTTCTCAAAACCGGAAAATTAGTTGGCTGCGCTTGGGGGTTAATCTCTGAATCGTCGGCAGTTACAGGATCGTTGGCTATCGGGTTCTCGATCGCGCTCGGAGTCGCAGGAAACAGCCGGTTCCAAGTATCTTGACCGACTATTCCGTCGGGAGGCAGACCTGCTGCTTCTTGGAACTGAGACACAGATCTAGCGGTGCTTTGTGAGAAAATCCCGTCTACAGTGTCAGCGTAAAAGCCCAACAATTGAAGAGCAGCTTGGAGTTCGATCACTTCTGAGCCGCGGCTGCCCAATTTGATTGCGGGGCGGACGATCGCACCTGTTTGGGCGATCGGGCTGTTGCTGTTACTCTGTTCGGAGGTAGGTAGCTGTGCGACAGCAGGAGTAGGGGCGATCGAGCTCATTGCCAATAAACCGCACAAACTCCAGCCGAAGAGCAAACTCGGAACCTCGCGGGCTTCATTCCAGCTTGCTGTCAAGTTTTGGGACATTGGGAATTCGACCTCTGCAAAACTGGTAGCGATCGTACATCAAATCTGGAAAAAATTGGGAATTTAGGCATAGGGAATTGGGCATAAGGCATTAACTGACTCCCTGGCTATGTCTGCGAACCAGTTAACTCAAAACTCACAACTTTTCCCCCCTTCCCTTTCCTAAAAATAATTTCTCCTCTCAAATAGCTGCAATTGGCAAAAAAACTGCTAGATTGCCCTACAGAAAACATTGAACCGCGTTCATTGGGCCCCAGCAACACCATGTCCGAATCCACCCCCACCAGAATTGCCAGCCAAATAGACATCGGCAACGTCAACATCGGGAACTTCCAAGTCGGCAGCATCAGCGGCACTAAATACAACGATTTTAACGCCAACGGCCTCCCTGATCCCGGAGAAGTCCCCATTCCCAACTGGCAAATCTACCTCGACCTCAACAACAACGGCCAGCCAGAATTTAACGAACCTTCCACCGTCACAAACGCGCAAGGCAACTACATCTTCGCCAACCTGCCACCGGGAACTTACCAAGTTAGGGAAGTCCAGCAGCCGAACTTTCGCCAAACTACCCCAAATCCCGCACCCATCACGATTACCAGTGGCACAAATGCTGGCAATATCAATTTTGGCAACAACTTTAACGCAGGGACGATCGCAGGCACAAAATTCAACGACATCAACAACAACAGCAGCCGAGATCCTGGGGAACAAGGGCTAGCTAACTGGCAAATTTACCTCGACCTCAACCGCAACAACAGGCTCGACGCCGACGAACCTTTTACATTTACAAACGTTGAAGGCAATTACGCTTTTGTCAATATTCCCGCCGATACATATTTGGTGAGAGAAGTCCAGCAACCGGGTTTTCTCCAAACCACACCTGACCCCGGTCCGGTTAACGTTACTTCCAACGCCACTGTCAACAACATCAATTTTGGCAATGTCTTTTTTGTCGGCAGCATCAGCGGTGTCAAGTTCAACGACCTCAATGCCAACAGCGTCAGAGACGCGACAGACCCGCCTCTGGCAAACTGGCCAATTTACCTCGACCTCAACGGCAACAGCAGCTTTGATCCGGGCGAACCCAATACCATCACAAACCCCCAAGGCAACTACACTTTTGCCAATGTTTCTCCCGGCAGATATTTGGTGAGGGAAGTTCAGCAACCGGGATGGGTACAGACTACGCCAAATCCAGGCCCGATCGACATCATCGGCAATACCAACGCAGTCGGCGTCAATTTCGGCAACAATTTTCCTACCGGCAGCATCAGCGGCTTCAAGTTCAACGACCTCAACGCTAACGGTATCAACGAACCGACGGAACCGAGAGTTGCCAACTGGCCGATTTACCTTGATTTCAACAACAACGGCAGTTTAGATCCGGGCGAACCTTCGACTTTAACCAACCCCGAAGGTAATTTCTCTTTTATCAATTTACCTCAAGGAACCTATGTCGTGAGGGAAGTCCCGCAGCCCGGTTTTCGACAAACCACGCCCAATCCGACTCCGATCACCGTGGGCAACGGCACAAATGCCACTAATCTCAGCTTTGGCAATGTATTGGTGACTGGCACCATCAGCGGTGTGAAATTTAACGATTTTAACGCCAACGGCCGCCTAGATCCTGGGGAACCCCCAATCGCCAATACTCAAATTTATATCGACCTCAACAACAACAGCAGTTTAGATCCGGGCGAAGCGAGTACCTTAAGCGACCTTCAAGGCAATTACAGTTTCCGCAATGTTCCGGTAGGTAGTTATGTTGTCCGCGAAGTTCCGCCGCCCGGTTTCATTCAAACGACTCCGCCTGCGGTGGTTGTTGTCTCGGCAGAGATTGGGGCTAGCAGCATCGATTTGGTGACTGGAGAGGCTGAGGGTAGGTCGGCTAAATCCTGGAAGGGCGACCCGTTAACGGATGCCAACAGCTATACGAGACCCGAACCTGCGGGTAATATGGGGGCGGATAGCTTGCTTTTGAGCCAGGGTCGTGATAGTGATCAAATTAGTAAATTTTTGAGTGATGGATTTTTTGCAAATTTAGGCAATATTCCTAACTTTGGGCAACAGAATGTCGGTCTGGAGCCTAATTCACAAGTTGGTAATTGTGTCAATATCAATGAATTAGATAATGGGGTGATCGCTGACTGGTTTGTGCCGATGGGTGTGAGGAATTTCCCGGTTAAGTAGGGTGAGACAAAGCTCGATCGCCCCGAATCCCAAACCGCAGATAAAAATTAGGAAGAGGTTAAAGGGCGATCGCGTGATACCCTATTGTTGGCAACCTCCAAAGCCAAGCCAGAGTTCCGGGAAGCCCAAAGCTGGCTTGTATATGAGGAGCAAGATTCAGAGACAGTATCATACCTGTTTTTAGGAATTATCAGACAATTCCCCAAGTGCGATCGCCCTCGTGGCATGGTCGCTCAAGTCACCGAGGTGCAGTGAGTTTTAACGTTGTTCCAGCTCAAAACAGCAAGTGTCCACGGGCAGAAGAACTCCGGGCGCAAATCTTGAAGATATTGCGCTCAAATTGCCACAGCTATTCAAAACCTGATATAATCTCGTGCGACAAAGCTGGAGTAAGCCTGATGTTAGATGAGGAACCTTCGAGCAACGTAGACGTATGTATGATTGAGTAGCGATCGTCAGTCGCTAGCAGCAGCTAACTGCTGATTGACAAAGTGATACAGTAGCCTGTAGCTTACGTAGATTTAGGTGTGAAGGAACAGAAAATCATGGCAGAAAAAAGTGCTAGTCAGGTAACTCCTGTATTATTTCCAGTAGTGTTACCGCCAACCATCAATTTTGGCAACGCTCCTGCGGGTATCCAGGGTACCAAGTTCAACGACCAGAACCTCAACGGCATTCGAGAGCCCGGCGAACCGGGACTCCCCAACGTCCAAATCTTTATTGACACCAATAACAACACCACTGTCGATCCAGGTGAACCCTCGACGTTGACAAACCCCAGCGGAAACTTCATATTTCCAGGCTTGCTTCCAGGCACCTATACAGTCAGGGAAATCCCGCCAGCCGGTTTCAGCCCGACAACTCCCAACCCAGTCGTCGTCACCCTCGCGGGCACTAATGCCACAGTGTTGTTCGGCAATGGTCGCGTCCCGGAAGGTCAGATTATTGGCTGCAAATACCTCGACGTAGACAACGACGGCTTTCGAGACGGGAGTGAACCCCCGATGGAAAACGTCAGAATCTATATCGATGCCAACAACAACGGTCAGCTAGATACAGGGGAACGCACTACCTTAACCGATAGAAACGGCGAGTTCCGATTCACTGGTTTGTCGGCTGGGCTGTACCGGATTCGGGAAGAGCGCGCCAACGGGCCGGGCACTGAACCGTTAGAAAGAGATTTTCCCCAAAGCACTCCCCCCGGCAGCACCCCCCTGCTTGACGTGAACCTCGGCCCTGGCGAAACCTGGGCCTGCGCTCAAGTGGGCAACACTCCCCTGTACGAAATCCCGATCTTCAAATTCCGGGACAACAACGCCAACGGCATACAAGACTCCGGCGAAGTTGCCCTCGAAGGCATCCCGTTCATCCTCGATTTGAACCGGAACGGCAGGACAGACGCGGGCGAACCGCGACTGTTAACTGGGCCTGATGGTAGGGCTACCTTCAGAGATTTGAAAGCTGGCAGCTACTCAGTATTGGAAACCTTTGAAACATTCATACCCAACCAGCCGCCAATTGCAACTACGCAGAACCCGGTAGAAGTCACAGCCCCCGGGCCCCAATCGCGGCAGCAGGGCACGCTGCCTTTCATAGTCGCAGATAATAGTGTTCCAGGCGGCCAGCGGATCGTTGCGGCGAACTTCCCGCCCCCGTTCCCGCCGGTCAACCCGGAACCTGCAGTCTTCTTCACCCCGATTTTGGTAAATCCAGGTAGCGGTGCTGTCGGGAATACGCGCCCCAACATCACGGTCTTCAAATACAACGATCAGAACGCTAATGGTCGTTACGAACCGGCCAACACTCTACAGGAAGTGGGCATTCCCGGCATCACGGTCTACCTTGATGCCAACGACAACGGCGCCCTCGACACAGGGGAACAGTCGCGAGTAACTGATGCCAACGGGCGCGGTGCTTTCACTAACCTGGAACCGGGCAATTATGTGGTTCGGGAAGTGCCCCAAGCTGGTTTTAGTCCTACTACTCCGGATCGGGTGCAGTTCAACCTCAGCACTCAAGATGCCAACGTTGTCTTTGGCAACACCCCCAACAGTCGCATCACTGGGTGCAAATTCCAAGACTTGAACGGCAACGGCTACCGAGACGGCTTTGAAACGCCGATCGCAGGGGTCACAATCTACCTCGACAGCAACGGTAACGATGCCCTTGATGCCGGAGAAGCAAGTACCGTCAGCGATCAGTTCGGCCGCTGGGAGTTTGGCAATTTGACCCCCGGTATTTACCGAGTCCGGGAAGTGGTGCCTTCCAATTCTTTCCAAACTACTCAACCACTGGACATCGTTTTGGGCGCAAACCAAACGTTTACTTGTGCTTTGGTGGGCAACGGTCAGTTCTTTAACTATCTAGGAGGAAAATTCCGGGACGACAACCGCAACGGGCTTCGAGATGAGGGCGAACCTCCTTTGGAGGGCATCCCGTTCACCTTGGATTTCAACAACAATGGTCGCTACGATCCTGCTACCGAGCCTCTGGTGAGGAGTAATGCTCAGGGCGAGGTTCTGTTCACCAATTTAGCTCCAGGCAACTATTCCCTATTGGAAGTTTTCAACGCTCCGGGCGTTCCCAACCCATTCCCCATTCCGACAGGGCCTAATCCTGTTACGTTCTCGGTGCCGGGGCCAAATACTTTTGTAACGCCGATCGTGCCGGCGCCAGTACCGACGGAACCAGAAAGAACGGGTGGTAGTATCGATCTGCTGACTGGCGGCACGGTAACTGCTTCTAGCATCCCCGATTATAATGATCCGCTGAATAACCCCGTCCCCGGCTCAGTCCCTCAACCAGTCAGCACTGTTGACAAGATTGTAGTAGGTGAGAGTGGATTTGTTAACAACTCTGTTAACCTTAATCAGTGGGAAAGCTTGGTGAGTTCGCTCGCTGTAACGCCAGACGCTTTCGCTGTCCATCAGGCAGAGCTGGAAAAATATACGGTAGGAATTACTACTAATCCAGAGCGAGTGTTTTAGTTCGAGTTAGCAATTAGCAACTAGCTTGTTTAAACTGCACGTCAAATGATCTTTTGGCGTGCTTTTTGCTGTTGTGACAATAATAACAAGCGGTTTCGATCGCCCAAACTGTCTTTAGTAGTAGGGCACGATCGGCAAAAAGAGCGATTCCCTAGTTCCAGAAAACCTTTATTTATAGAGGTAGAACGTAGAGGAATATGTTATGCCAACTCAACAACAAACCAATCCGGCTCAACATCAAGAACAGCAACCCGGTATTGAATCGCAAATGACCCCGCAACCCCAATCCTTTGCAGAGGGATATCGCGGTAGCGACAAATTGCGGGACAAAGTAGCCTTAATTACCGGCGGAGACAGCGGTATCGGGCGTGCAGTGGCTCTTGCCTTTGCCAAAGAAGGCGCTAACGTAGTCATCAGCTATCTCAACGAAGATGATGATGCCAAAAAGACCAAAGAGGCGATCGAACAACAAGGCCGGCGCTGTATTGCGATCGCCGGCGACATCGGCGACGAAAACGTCTGTCAAAACCTTGTAGAACAAACAGTTAAAGAATTCGGACACCTCGACATCCTTGTCAACAACGCCGCCGAACAGCATCCCCAAGAAAGCATTGAAGATATCACCGCCGAACAATTAGAGCGCACCTTCCGCACCAACATTTTCTCAATGTTTTACCTCACAAAAGCCGCTCTCAAACACCTCAAAGAGGGAAGTGCAATTATCAACACTACCTCTGTCACCGCCTACAAAGGCAACCAACAATTATTAGATTACTCCTCCACAAAAGGAGCAATTGTTGCCTTTACCCGGTCTTTGTCTCAAAGTTTAGCTGAGAAAGGAATTCGCGTCAACGGAGTCGCCCCCGGCCCGATTTGGACGCCTCTAATTCCTGCAACTTTCCCTGAAGAAAAAGTGGAGAAATTTGGTGCAGACACGGCCTTGGGACGCGCCGGTCAACCCGATGAAGTTGCCCCTAGTTTTGTGTTTTTAGCTTCAAAAGATTCGTCTTACATGACGGGTCAAATTTTGCATCCCAACGGCGGATCTGTGATTAACGGGTAGATTTGGCGCGAGTTAATATAAAAATAACCGCATTTGGTCGGAGAACTTTCACCCACAACCTGTGACTATAACTCACAATCTAAATAAACCCGCCCCCACAACCACGTTACCTAGGGCGGGTTTATTCATTTTTTTAGTTATATTCAATCTGCTAGCATCATTGGGTGTAACATACAGTCAACAGTGATGCCCACTTAGCTTCGCCGAAGGGTCAACAATCACGGACGATGCAAACGAAATTGATACAATTAATCTGCGTTAATCTGTGTTGATATGCCCTCATCTGCGGCAAAAAAAAAGAATTGCTGAACCGCAGATGACAAGGGATTGACGCTGATTCACGCAGAGGTCGAGAATAGATAGATAAATAATTCCGATGCTATAGCAGTCCTAAATCATTTGTGAATTTCTTACTCCCTCCCCAAGGCATCGGGGAGGGTTGGGGTGGGGTAAAAAATTTACGACTCCTGCAAGCATTGCTAAAACAGATTTGATATTAGTTTGTGAACATTGGTGACGTTTATACAAAACAGTCATCCCGCTACGTGGGTAGCGGGATTGATAGGTTGCAGTTTAGCTAGTTTTGAACCCAGCTAGAGCTACAATTAGCTCGCTGCGGAATTAGCTCATGTTAGCCATTTCTTGCTGCATCGTGCTTTTGGCTGCTTTGAATTGAGTAGCCATTTGTTCCATTTGTGCTTCGCTCAGGTTGCGGCGAATTTGAGGGAACATATCGTTTTCTTCTTCTTTTACGTGATCCTGAACCGCTGTTTGGAGCTGTTTGATTTGGGCTTTGAACTCAGGAGAACTCGGGCTCATTGACTTAATCTTGGCGAGCATTTGCTTCATTTCTGCTTGCTCGTCGTAGAGTTCTTGAGTGTTGCTGTAGTAGCTGCGAATTGCTGGGTAAACAACTTGTTCTTCGGCTTCGGCGTGAACGCTGAGGTCTTTGTAAAGTTGACCGAAGAATTCTTGTAGTTTTTGAGGATCGTCGGTGCTTGCGATTTCCATAAATAGGGTATCGGCTTTGCGGTGATCCATTGAGATGATTTCGGTGATGTTCATCTCATCTTTGGTGCGGGTAACTGCACCGCCGATGATGCCGGTCATTGCTGCCATTGCATCTTGTACGCGGGCCCAAACGCCTTGGTCGGGGTCTTTGCCGGTCAGTTCGCGTACTCCTAAAATTTCCAGAACTCCTTTGAGTTGTTCTTGGTGAGCGCGGTTTTCAAAGTTAACTGTGTTGAGGGGGGTAATAGCAGCTTCGATGTCGGCGCCGACTACTTGAGCAGCTTTGTGAATTAACAAACCAGCCATTGTTTGTTTGTGTTTGAGCAGTTCGTGCTGAGCGACTTTTTCAAACAATGTGAGTTCAGAACCTTGCATGAGTTTCTGAACTTCTTCAATCATTTTTGTGCTGGTTTCTTTGGGTTCGGCTTGAATGCCGTATTGCACGATCGTAGTTTCTAATACGCCCAAGTTTTTGCGATCGTCTTCGAGCATATCCCGGAAGCGCTGGGCTAGTTCGGAGTCGTTGCAGGAATTGATGAACAATTGCTCGTTGGCGATCAACAGGTTTTGCAGCGCTTTCATGTCTGCTAATTTCATCGCGATCGCTTGGCGCTTGGTATCTTCTAGGGTAGCTACCATCTGTCGTTTCTCCTCTCAATGTCTTTAGTGTTCTTACATCTCTTAATTTATTGATATATTCTGATAACATCCTCTTTCTCCCGACTGATTCATTAATATCCCGCGCAACCTATTGACTTTTAAACCAAGAAATGATAGTTAATTAAGGCTAAGGTCGTTTTTTAAAAAAGCAAAAATTACCCTTAATAACTGCCAACTGACCACTGACAACTATTAAGTGACAACTACCAAGTGACAACTGCCCACTGATAACTGCCCACTGTCCACTGCCAACTGCCAACTGCCCACTGCCCACTGCCCACTGACAACTGACTTTTGTATCAATTAATCCCGATCGCAGAGCTGGAAAGCGCTACCATAGTTGCAGCCGAAGTTAACTAAAGTTTAAGAATAACTAGCTTGTCTCAACTGCTCACTGCTTTAGAGTTCCCAGCCAATGTCTGGAAGCTGAATAATGGGTTAACGGTCATTCACCAGCGGATTTCGGCCACACCGGTGGTCGCGCTAGACGTGTGGGTGAGGGCTGGCGCTACGCTGGAGCCGGATTCTTGGTCAGGAATGGCTCATTTTTTAGAACACATGATATTTAAAGGGACGGATTCGATCGCCCCTGGAGAATTTGACCAGGTAATCGAAAATCGCGGCGGTGTCGCCAATGCAGCTACAAGTCACGACTACGCCCATTTTTTCGTCAACGCTGCGGCCGATTATTTAGCAGAAACAGCGCAGCCGCTGGCAGAATTGCTACTGCGCGCTTCGATTCCCGATCAGGAATTCGATCGCGAGCGAGATGTGGTGCTCGAAGAAATCCGTCAAGCTCAAGACAATCCCGATTGGCTGGGTTTCCAAGCCATGATGGAAACAGTTTACCAGCGGCATCCCTACAGGCGATCGGTATTGGGCACGGAAGAACTGCTGATGTCGCGAACTCCCCACGAAATGCGCTGTTTCCATCGATCGCACTATCAGCCGGAAAATATGACTGTGGTGGTAGTCGGGGGAATTGATGAACAACAGGCCAGAGATGTTACGGAGAAAGCATTCGAGCAGTTTTCGGATCGGTGGGATTGTCCCAAATTAACCGCAGAGGCGGAACCGCCACTGATAGAAATTCGCCGTCAGGAACTCTGTCTCCCCCGATTGGAACAAGCGCGGCTGATGATGGCCTGGACGGGCCCGGGAGTTGAACACTTGCAAAGTGCTTGCGGCTTAGATTTGCTGTCGGTGTTGCTTGCAGACGGGCGAACTTCGCGTTTAGTCAGGGAACTGCGGGAAGAATTACAATTGGTAGAGGCGATCGAGAGCACTTTCTCGTTGCAACGGGAATCGAGTTTATTTACTATCAGTGCAGTCTTGGACGCGAAGGATATTGAAGAGGTGGAATCTCGGATTTGCGATCGACTTTGGGAATTGCAGTCTGAGCCGGTTTCCGAGGTAGAATTGCTTCGCTGTAAGCGTTTGCTGTGCAACGATTTTGCTTTCTCGCTCGAAACGCCGGGACAGTTAGCCGGTCTTTACGGATATTACAATACGATCGCCACTGCAGAATTAGCGCTTAGCTATCCCACCAGGATTAAAGCATTTGGCCCATTAGACCTTCAGCGCCTAGCTCAACAATATCTTTCTCCCCGCCGCTATACAGCCGTGGTACTCAAACCAATCTAATAACGGTTGACGGTTGACGATTAATTGAAAAAAGGTAAGAGAAGACTTGCAGCTAAAATAGCAAGAGCGATGGTTACATTAAGTCATCATCGTTTTAAGCATATTAAGCATATGTCATACAAAGTAGATTTAGGTGGATTCCTAGATTTACCGGGTTAAATGTATCTGTTACTGTGGTCAACAATCAACAGCGAACAGTCAACAGCCAATAGCGAACAGCCAACAGTCAACAGTCAACAGTTAACAAAGAATTCAATGAAAAATGAAATCCAGCGCACGGTTTTAGACAACGGTATTGTTGTCTTAGCAGCAGAAAATCCAGCAGCAGATATTATTGCAGCTAGGATATTCCTGCGGGCCGGCAGTCGCTACGTGCAGCCGGAACAAGCAGGATTGTGTCACTTGCTGTCGGCGGTAATGACTAAGGGAACCGATCAACTGTCTTCGCTGGAAATTGCCGAGCGTGTAGAATCGGTGGGAGCGAGGTTGAGTGCCGACTCTACTACAGACTATTTTTTAGTGAGTTTGAAGACGGTTTCTGCGGATTTTGAGGAGATTTTGGAGTTAGCGGCGCAATTGACCCGATCGCCCAATTTCCCGGAAGCTGAAGTCGAACTTGAACGCCGCATTGCCATATCGGCAATTCGATCGCAACAAGAACAGCCATTTGCGATCGCCTTCGAGCAATTGCGGCACGCTATGTACCAGGAACACCCCTATGCTTTTTCTCCCTTGGGCACGGAAGCTACCATGTCAAAGCTCACCAGAAACGAGCTCGAACAGTTCCACAAAACCTATTTCCGTCCCGATAATGTAGTTATTTCGGTAGCCGGCAGAATATCCACCGAAGATGCGATCGCCCTGATCGATCGAACTTTTGGGGACTGGAAAGCGCCTTTAACACCCCTGCCAACTTTAACCGTCCCCCCCCTGTCACCCTCCCCTGAATCGGTCGTTACGGCGCAAGATACGCAGCAATCAGTGATTATGCTGGGCTACCTGGCACCCTCGGTCAGAAATCCCGATTACGCAGCGATTAAGTTGCTGAATACTTATTTGGGTAACGGTTTGTCGAGCCGATTGTTTGTGGAATTGCGGGAAAAGCGGGGCTTGGCTTACGACGTTTCCGCGCTCTATGCGACGCGCTTGGACACGGCTCAGTTTGTTGTGTACATGGGTACTGCGCCGGAAAATACAACGACTGCTTTTGAAGGATTGCGTGCAGAAGTCGATCGACTCGCCAACACCGAACTAAGCGAGGAAGAATTGCAAGCTTGCAAGAATAAAATGCTCGGTCAATATGCTTTAGGAAAACAAACTAATTCGCAAATTGCCCAAGTTTTAGGCTGGTATGAAATTTTGGGATTGGGAATTAAATTTGACCAGCAATTTCAAGAAGAAATTGCACAGGTGACAGCTTCAGAAGCGCGGGATGCTGCTAAGAAATATTTTGTAGAACCGTATATTTCTTTGGTGGGCCCGGAGGCGGCGATTACAGAGTTGGAAGTGGCGGCTGTTTGTTGAGTATGAAATTGGCGATCGAACTTTTGAAAAGTTCGATCGATGCGATCGCAGACAAAAAGACTTTTTGCTTAACAATTATTTGTGTTTTGCGATCGCTTTTAACCTTTCCAAACTTAACAACAAAGCCAACTATTATTGCTTGCCTTATCTAGAACTGACACCGACAAGCTCAACGGACTTTTCGCTGGTAGTATAAAGTTCCGGTTGAGCTGTTGCAAATAACACTCGTAGCACCACCAGCAACTTTCAACAATCCACTCCAACCGAATTGTTAGGTTGCGCCGTTAGCTTAAGGATTCCACGCTCCGCCTTTGCTAAATAGACAGTAGGTGTAGATGGCTAGACATTAGCTTAATCTAACTCAAATCGTTGCCAATCGATGTGATCACACAAAGGTTATGATTGTCATCCATAACCACCCGACCGTTTGCAATGGCTTGTCGGAATTTTTTGATATCACAGGGTCTTGCTTTGGGGTCAGGTGTCTGCTGATCGATAAAGTCCCTTGAGTGCTTAGAGATGAGCCAACCCAGAGGCAACTTAACGCCATCACCTGACTTTTTCAGGAACAAGGTTCTGAATTTATATTTGAGTGGATCATCAATCCCATCATTGACCGTGAATGTAGACAACTCAACAGCACTACGGCTGCGGGACTTGCGCGCACTAAACAAGGCACGAACTGGCGATAAAGCCTCGTTCAGTCCTTCACTCTTGAGTTGAGTTGTAGGCTCGTTAAATTGCCCATCAATTAAGGATAGGTAGACAATTTCAAAGGTTGTTCCGTAACCCTTAAGTCGCTGTAAGCTGCGCCCAATGTCCAAAGCAGTAGGAATACCAGAATTATCAAAATAACCGCCATCAGCCAAATGCAATTTACTTTTGTCCTTACTGCGTTGGTACCACCCTACAGGGGTGAAGTAGGGAAAACGAGCACTGAGGCCAGCCGCTGTACTCAGTTTCAAATCTAGATCGGGTTCATCAATGGCAATATTTTCTTTGTTGGGCAAGTTAATCTGAAAGGGGCTGATCACCAGGCGATCGCCAGTTTCGACAACAGTTGTGTTGAGAACCAGTGCAGGGGCGATGCCCTGGGGCTGCCAGTGTTGGTAAAAAGACTGCCGCAAGGGATTATCTTGATTTGGAAGAGACAGCTTATCCCAAGCTTTTTCAAACGCAACTTCCAGACCTCTTCCCCGATCCCAATCGTATATTGGGAAAAAGATAAATCGTTGAATCAGGTCAGGGAATAGCCCCATCGTTAGGAGGGGCGTAAGCAAGTCACTGCTAAACAGTTTGCTAGCCGTTTGGCTAAGGGATTTACCACTAATTCCACCAAATTTCACCAAACTTGAAAAGGCAGAAGCCCCCAAGCTACCGCCAGAAACACTACTGATTGCAAATATATGCTGAGGAAAACTTGGAAAATATTCTGTTACCTTTGTGAAGGCTGTCGCTGCATGATAAGCGGCATAGATACCCCCACCTTGAGCCGCAGCGATATAGACAGGATAGGGTTTATTTGAGAATTGATCGAGATCGGGGCGATTAGCTAACCATTGCTGAAAACTAGATTCTAAAGCTGGAAGGACTGACTTTTCGGGTTTGCTAAACTGTCGAAAGCGATGATTGTCATTAAAATTAAAATTGCTAGAAACAACAATCAACACGATGAGAATCGTAATCCCAGGTATTTTGGTTTGCAGACCCCAGTCGTAAATTGTTGAAAAAACAACCACCACAATCGCCAATGATATTGCCACCACACTAATTGAACCCAGCCGATCTGGAAGAAATGTTGGAGGCAATATCAACCCTAATGCGAGGGAGGCCAGCAGAGAAATTGAACAAGTCCTAACAACTGTAATTCGTGATTTTACCGTGTGTTGCCAAGAAAACAGCGCCACATTAAAAAATACGAGCAACAGAAAAACCGCAACTAAACCAAAAGACAACTGTGAATCTTTTGCTGCCACGATCATAGGCAAAGATAAAACAATAAAAACAAAGCAGGCTAGATTAACAAAGATATTTTCAAATTTTTGCCCAAATAGACCTTCCCCCTTCTTATTAGAGGCAAAGGAACCTAGGCACTTTGAGTCTTTTAAAATTTCAATACGTTTTATTATTAAATAAGATAAAATTACTAATAAAACTATATTGCTAAACATCCACACTAGCAAAAAATTTTTGGGAGTAGGATCTGATAAGTTATGCAATGTGTTTTGGGTAGCCCAATTGCCATAAGCAAGGCTACCCAGTGGTATAGCACCTAGCAAACGAGGTGCATTTTTGTAGAAGGAATCGAATTTTGGCTTGTAGAATTCAGGAAGACGAGCTTCATAGCATTTCTCATGTAAACGTGCCGCGAACCACACACCAAGTGAAAGCAAAACAACAAATACTGTAGAAAAAACTGCCTGAGATACATTCTTATCGAAAGCAATTACACGATAGACCTCAATGGTTTGATCGATCTGGGTAAAAAAATACCAAGCTGCGATTGCAACTGTCAGAGGCACTCTTAAATAGGGCTTGCTGAATATATCGAGCGCATATTACGTGGGCTGGGTTAAGAGAGCGTGCGATCGAGAGTAAAGTGCAA
>NZ_JAUBRB010000127.1:0-3064 GCF_036701585.1 Microcoleus sp. POL10_C6
ATCCCTTCGATTGTGCTGTGGGGAGATCACTTTTGCTTGAGGGCGATCGTACTCTTTAGTCTAAACTCCAGTTATTATTTACTAAAAGCTTTGCGAGAATACGGGACAGAGATTCCTGTTAACAACTTATACGATCGCATTTCTAATCTAGTTCACAATGACTTTCAACGACAAACACCGATGTTGATTGGCGAGACAAATCGCACTTTTTTGGGCGGTCAATCTGTCGTTGCTAGCCGTAACCCTCCGGTGATGAAAGTAGATATTACCAAAAACCGAGTCCAATTGCAAATGGGTGAAGCTAGCGGCCTTAAAAAAGGGGCAGAATTCGATATTTTTCGATTCGGGACGCGGAATTTTGAGGACAGCGATAATCGCATTGCTACGGTTAAAGTTGTAGAAGTGGGAGCATCCGACTGTTGGGCAGAAGTAACGATGCTACACAACGAATTTATAACCAGAGAACTCCATCCTAAATTAAGAGAAGGAATAATTGAAATAGGTTCACCTGCTGTCTATTTATCGCCTGGATTAAAACAAATTCGTAAAATTCGCATTCTTTTGCCTTCGCCGTTACCGCAAATTCCTGGTGTCAATGTGGCACAACTACCGGTTAGCCTCCAAAATACAAAAAAGGACGTTGAAGGTCATCGCTGGATAGAATTTTGCTCGGAAGATGAAAAAGATGAGAATGTGGATTATTTTGTTTCTCTGAATTCTGAAGGGGAATATTGGATTTTGGATGGGAATAAAGAACCGATTAAAAGTCTTCTATTTCCCATCAAAGCTGATGAACCTAAAGCTAGCGAAAATCTCATTAATCGATTCATTCATATTGCCAGGTATGAAAGTATTTTGGAGCTAGATAATGAGGATTTTTCTGCTTCTTTGAATGGCAAAATTAAGGTGGAACTGATTAAATCAGTCAAACGAAAAGAGGTAGTTTTGAATGCTGATGGTCAGGTGCCGGTGTTGGAATCAGGTGAAAAAATTACCCTGCGAATTTACAATGAATCTAAGCGAGTTTTAAATATTTCGGCTTTGATTCTCCAGGCAGATTTAAGTATTGTCAAGTTCTATCCTGAAGGTATTACTTATGAACCTGTAGACCCCGGCTCATTTAAAGAAACTAAGTTTGACATGGAATTACCAGAAAATTATGAGGAAGGGGTAGATGTTATTAAAGTATTTGCGACGGTGGATGCAACGAATTTTGAGTTATTAGAGTTGCCACCCTTAGACCAACCTCGTCCAGGAATTGGTGATAAAAATCCTACTACGGCGTTGGGAGAATTATTGGTGGCGGTTGTGGATGAAGATAACCCGCAGCGCAATATTAGGGTGGTGACTGATGCGAGTGAGGAATGGACGACGGAAAAGGTGGAAGTGGTGGTGAAAAAGAGTGTAGTTTGATTTAGGATGGGGAAGGTTTAACGAATCTGTTTTTTCCAGAACTTACGCGAGTTGAGCTAATCCTAAACTAGATACCAAAACAGGTGCTAAAATTACCGCCGCTTTTGTTTAGATTCATTGGTAAGAAAAATTCTACTTTTTAGGTAGGTAATCGTGACAGCTCCGTTTATCCTCTTCCGTCACGTAGGGATTAGTTTTGAGATAATCACCAATTCTCTTACAGACTTCTTTCATCTGGCTATCTAAATCCAAATACAACTTCCAGAAAAATATCTTATTATCACCACTGCCAGAAGCAAGGGTTTGACCATCTGGATGCCAACTAATACCAGTGACCCAACCTTTATGTCCACTTAAAGTTTGCAGTAACTTGCCATCCCGACTCCAAAGCTTAATTGTATTATCAATACTTCCAGAAGCAAGGGTTTGACCATTAGGACTCCAACTCAAACTCCTAACTCCACCCTTATGTCCAGTTAAAGTTTGCAGTAACTTACCATCTCGGTTCCAAAGTTTGATTGTACTGTCCTGACTGGCAGAAGCAAGGATTTGACCATCAGGACTCCAACTTACACTCCAAACACGCGCTTGATGATTTTCCAAAGTTTTCAGAAGTTTACCATCACGATTCCAGAGTTTGATTGTATTGTCTTCTCCACCAGAAGCAAGGATTTGACTATTAGGACTCCAACTGACACTCTGGATTGAATTTTTATGACCTTCCAAAGTTTTCTCTAGTTTGCCATTGCGACTCCAAAGCCTGATTGTTTTATCTTGACTGCCAGAGGCAATGATTTGACCATTAGGACTCCAACTTACAGTATTGACTTGAGCCTGATGTCCTTTCAACGTTTTCAGCAGCTTATCATTACGACTCAAAAGTTTCACTGTGTTGTCTTTACCAGGAGAAGCAATGATTTGACCGTCAGCACTCCAACTCATATCTAAAGCGCCTGCTTGATGAGCTTTCAAAGTTTGCAAAAGCTTGCCATCACGACTCCAAAGCTTGATTGTACGATCGCGACTGGTAGAAGCAAGAGTTTGACCATCAAGGCTCCAACTCACAAAATAAACTGGACTTCGATGTTCACCTAGAAGTTGCCGTGACTGATTAAAGGGACTCCAAAATTTGATGGTATTATCCTGACTACCAGAAGCAAGGATTTTACCATCAGGATTCCAACTTATACTTTTGATTGGGCTATTGTGACCTCTTAGGGTTTGCAGTAGCTTACCATCACGTCTCCAGATTTTGATTGTTCGATCGCCATCAGCAGAAGCGATCGTTTTGCCATTCGGATTCCAACTCACACTGCTAACTGAGCTTTCTCCTTTCAAAGTTTTATTTAGCTTGCCATCCCGACTCCAGAGTTTGATTGTTTTGTCCCGACTACTAGAAGCAAGAGTTTGACCATCGGGACTCCAACTAACACTCCAAACAAGCTGTTTATGACCTTCCAAGGTTTGCAAAACCTTGCCATCATGACTCCAAAGTTTCACTTTATTGTCTTTACCAGCAGAAGCAAGAGTTTGACCGTCAGGACTCCAACTTACACCGATGACCGAATTTTCATGGTAGAAGTTCACGGGGGTAGCAAAAACCCAAAAAATCTGATAAGGTGAGGCACATGGAGAAGACAGTGCCGGAATT
>NZ_JAUBRB010000080.1:0-21378 GCF_036701585.1 Microcoleus sp. POL10_C6
AATTTTTAAACTACGACTCATAAACGCACCATAAAAGCTATCTCTCTATTATATGCAACTTCACATAAAATTGGTATTAGAATTGAGCAATGTCGATCGCCCAAAACTCACCTCCCTTTCCCTCCTACAGCAGCGGGGAACCCTCACAGACGGCGAATCCCGCGAACACACATTTCAAGGACGGGCAGGTCAATCTATTACGATCGACCTCAAAAGCAGAGCATTCGACCACAACATAACACTATTCGACACCAGCGGCAAAAATATTGCCGAAAAAACAGGCAACTCCCAGAATCGCCGAGAGTCTCAACTCACTGTAAAATTGCCTAGTAACGGCACTTATAAAATAGTTGTTAAAGGAGGCGATCGTACAAGCAAAGGTTCCTACACCTTAAGCATTAATTCCAACCACTTATAACTAAATCTAAACCAACCGCTAGGCAAACTCAAACACAGGTGTTTCAACTACCCTAATAGGCTTTCTATCTTCCCAAATCATTTTCTGTAACTGTTCCACAGTTTCCGGCGAAAAAAAACGCTCTCCCGTTTCCAAACACACTCTAGCAGGAACAT
The DNA here is from genome assembly GCF_036701585.1 of Microcoleus sp. POL10_C6. Classification (NCBI taxonomy): domain Bacteria; kingdom Bacillati; phylum Cyanobacteriota; class Cyanophyceae; order Oscillatoriales; family Microcoleaceae; genus Microcoleus; species Microcoleus sp. POL10_C6. The sequence goes on from NZ_JAUBRB010000080.1 coordinate 574, forward strand.
TTTCAATAATAATAAACTTACCATTGATTTCAAGGGTATAATTTACTTTTTGTTCCACCATTGTTTCTTTCCAGATGTCATTGTTCATTTTGATTTATCCTTAACTTAAAATCAATCCAAATTTTCGGATCTGGTTCGTATAAAGTAATGATTTTTACCAAAGGACGAGATGGATAACTGCACTGAACGTGCAAAGGTCTATTGGCAAGGGTGAAGCCGAAAATCAAACAGCTTGGGCCATATTTGTCATCGGGATACTCTTCAATAACTTCACCAGCCATTATTGCTTCCCGGAGTTCTTGTACCCTGATACGGCGAACTATGCTTTGGTTTACTGCGTGTTGTGAAAGCTCAAAATCATTTTTGACTTTTGACACGTATTTTTTCAATGATTGTCATAGTTTCATATCATATCTATAAGTTAACATAACAGCGAAAGTTGTTAACCAGTGGCGAAACCACGCAAACATCAGCCAAGATAGAAACAACGCCATTCCCGCAATCGCCATGACAGACATCAACCAAATAACCGCGGCCCTAGAGGGTAAAGACTACAAACAAGCTGCCCAACTCATCAAACAACTACAAAAAGAATCCCCCGAAAATCCGTGGGTACAATACTATATGGCCCGCTACTACGAACTCACCAACAATCTCGAAAAAGCCCAAACAACCTACAAACAAATACTCCGCGACATCACCAACGCCAAAATCGTCTCCCAGACCCGCCAAGCTATTCAACGGATTGAAACCACACAACAAAAACTCCGCCAACAAGCCATAGAAACCGCCAAAAACGACCCCAGCAACCTCGAACCGGGACTCCTCATCCTCGAACCCGTGAGTCCCGAAAACAAACCCGCCGCCATTCAAAATATCAGCAGAATCTTTAAAATCGACGCCTACACAACCCGGATGCAAATCCAAAGCCGCGGCTGGAGACTCTACAAAACTGGCCCCATCGCCGAACTCCGAATTTACGGCCAAGAACTCCTCAACGCCGGCATTCCCGTATTTTGGGCAACCCTAAGCGATATTCAAAAAATCCAAATCTTCCGAGTGCAACACTTCCAGTCTCTCTCTTCCCCAGCCGTTGTTTGTAAAGATAAACTCGATCGACTCGGTGCGATCGAATTTAGCTGGTCAGAAGTTACCCAAAGAGTAGAAGGCTTGTTGCCGATGTTCATCGAAGTCATGGACTACTCCCCCAACCGAAGAAAGGAGCAATTTCGCCACAGAGAAATCAGGCAAGATTACGCTCAAATCTGTGACTTACACATTCCCAGCAGAAACTGCATTCTGCGAATTTGCGACCAAAGTTACGAATTTCAACAAGGAGTTGACTTCACCAAAGCTTCGGCTGATCTCCCCACTTCACCGAACCCGAAAAACAAAATATCCAGAGTCAAAAACTCTCAACAAATTCCTCAAAGTACCACCCGAATTAACTGGAATCACTTACTGGAAATATTCGATCGCCAGCTTGACGTTACAGTTTGGTCAGAATTTACGCCCTTTGCCGAGACAGTGCTCGATTACACTAATATGTTGAGCAAAATCGAATCTCATATAGAAGTCGAGCGCAAATCCGAAACTCCTTGGGACTCAGCTTTTCAGCTATACAGCGGATTAGCTTTCCTCAGAAACCAAGAAAATAGGGAATAGAACAAATAGTTAAACTTAAAAATGAGGAATCCCATTTTTAATTTGTTAACGTCAGCATTGGGAATCATCCAATGCCCAATTCCCTATTATCAATTCCCAATTTCCTACTTCGTTTTCACCTGACGGGCCATTTCCCGGAAATTGTTCATGCTAGGGCCAGGGGTTCGACGGCTTCCATTTGGTGTCGGCATTAAATTATTAGGAGCAAAAGTCCCATTCGGTTCAGCTTGACTCGGCACTTTTCCGTTAGTTGCTGCCGCTGCCGGTACCTTCGCGGGTGCTGCATTATTAGCAGGAACGCTAGCGACTGGTTCCTTTTCTTTCTGAGACTTTTTCTCTACCTTAGCCTTTTTAGCAGGTTCAGACTTCTCAGACTTAACAGGCTCAGCTTTTGCCGGTGCGATCGCAACAGGCTCAGCCTTCGCAGGCGCAACTTTTGCTGGTTCCTTCGCTCCCGACTCGCCCAAATCTAGGAAATATTCAGACTTTTTCAAGCCCAACAGTCTGGCAAAAAAGCCGAAAATACCGCCGAAGAAATTTTTGATAAAACCAAACATTAGACTTACTCCTTTTGTTCTTTTAGAGAAATTTGTACAAGCTTGTCAACAAAGTTAGATTACGAGCTATGGCAACCTTTGTCTACATTTATTCATCAAAATTTACATTTGGCTATATTTAAGCTAGCTCATCAAAGCAAATTTTAGGTATAAATACTCGCACTGCTTTGCACTTATTTACAAACTATCTCAGAATTTGTTAGGGATTCCCACTAATGGTCGATCGTACCTCGATCCGATTCCCTAGCTGTCCTAGTAGGGGTAAAACTCCCTAGGGGAGTGATTTATGCTGTAATTAGCAAGCAATTTTCTTTTCAAATGAACAGTTCGCTCGATCGCAATCCCGTCATCCTGATACACGGCATCTGGGACACAAAGATGATTTTCAACACAATGTCCGCCCGCCTCACCGAACTTGGATGGTCAGTCCACAGCCTCAACCTCACCCCCAACGACGGTAGCCTCGGCCTCGACTTACTGGCCAAGCAACTCGCAGACTACATCTCTGAAACCTTCGACCCAGAACAATCTTTAGACATAGTAGGCTACAGCATGGGCGGCATCGTCAGCCGCTACTACGTCCAGCGACTCGGAGGAATCAACCGCGTACAGCGTTTCATCACCCTCTCTTCCCCCCACCACGGCACCCTCACCGCCTATTCCCTACGCCTACCAGGATACCTGGATATGCGCCCCGATAGTGGCTTGCTGCGCGATTTGAATCAAGATGTGACAATGCTCAAACGCATAAACTTTACATCAATGTGGACGCCATTTGACATAATGATTGTACCGGCGAACAGCTCCCAAATGCCAGTAGGTAAAGAAGTTAAAGTCAACGTTTTGCTGCACCGCCAAATGGTGACAGAACCCCTAAGTATTAACGCATTAGTTGAAGAACTCAAAGCACCTATAGAAAATAAAATTCCCACTTAAAAATGAATAGCAATTTCAGCCGCAACCCAGTCTTGCTAATTCACGGAATCTTCCGAAAATCGGGAATTTTTCACAAAATGTCTGCCTACCTGACCCAACTGGGATGGTCAGTCTACACCCTCAATCTTTCGCCCCATTGGGGCAACGCCAGCATAGACGAATTAGCCCAACAAATAGCAGATTATATAGACAAAACCTTTGCGCCCGAACAGCATCTAGATATAGTAGGATTGAGCATGGGCGGTTTAGCAACTCGCTACTACCTGCAAAGGTTAGGTGGCATTAACCGAGTGCAGCGCTTTATTGCCATATCTTCTCCTCACAGCGGTACTTGGATGGCTTACACTCTCTGGGGAAAAGGCTGCATCCAAATGCGTCCTGGCAGTGCTTTTCTGGAAGATTTAAATCGAGATTCTGCTTTGTTGGAAAAGCTCAATTTTACTTCGATTTGGACAGATTGGGATTTCATCATTGTACCTGCTTCTAGTTCCCAAATATCTGCTGCCAAAGAAGTAAAATTGTCTGTTTTCGCCCATGCCATGATGGCGAGGCATTCCAGTAGTTTAAAAGCGGTCGCTGAAGCACTGTCAGAACCATTGAAAGTTCATGATTAACCGTTTGGTCTGGGGGGGTAACAACCAGCCTGAAACCCAGAGGTGGTGAGGATTGAGGCAATGTGTGCTAAAAAAAGATAGGCAGCATAATTGTTATACGCTTGCCTATCCAAAAAATAATGATACCAACATTTTACCAGACTCATTTAAAAAAACAACTGACGAAAGCTCAGTTTCTTGTAATGACAATTTTGCTATCTGTGATGCAATCAGAAAAACAAGTGAGATTAGAAAGACTGGCACGGGTATTTCCTTATCCAATTACAACAGAAAGTAGGCGTAGAAAAATACAAAGATTTCTGGATTTACCAAACTTAACTATCTCATTAATTTGGTTCCCCTTGATTACTTATTGGTTGACCACTTATTGCCCCATTGGTACTCGTTTATCAATCGCAATTGACCGCAGTCAATGGGGGCGCATTAATCTTTTTATGGTTAGCCTAATCTGGGAAAAAAGAGCAATTCCATTATACTGGTCATTATTGCCAAAATTAGGAAACAGTAACTTGGAGGAGCAAACAGCAAATTTACAGCAAATTTTACCATTGTTTTCAGAATATAAAGTCATCGTTTTAGGGGATCGTGAATTTTGTTCTGTTGATTGAGGAAATTGGCTTAAATCAAAGGGTGTGTCGTTTTGCTTAAGACTTAAAAAGAATCATTGTATCGAAATAGAACATTTAATTTGGCAACGGTTAGATGAATTAGGGATAGTACCAGGAACCTCTTTGTATGTTCAAGGAAAAAGAGTGAGAAAAAGTCGGCCTGCCACCGGATTTGAGCTTGCTTGTAAATGGAAAAGAAATTATGGGAAATATCAAGTTAAAGAAGCTTGGTTTATTCTCACGGATTTAGGTTCATTGCCAGCAGCAATCAATGCTTATAAGCAGCGGATGGGCATTGAAGAAATGTTTCGAGACTGTAAAAAAGGAGGCTACGATCTTGAAGGAACTAGCCTCGAAGGAAACAGACTTATTAATATGATTCTCCTGATGACGCTTGCCTACAGTTCGGCAATATTTCAAGGCACTGAATTGAGAAAAAAGCAGGTACAAAAATATGTATATCGTCGCAAAGAACCCAAGAAAAAATATCGTAGACGGAGTACATTTGGTGTTGGCGTAGATGCCGAAAAGTGGGTTCATTATCTCGAACAATATTCTTTCGATGTGGAACAGTTAATGAAGTTAAGTCCTTCTAAACGCCGCTTTTATCAACAAGGTATGCGGGCTGCAACCCTTATACAGTCTATCTCGTAGACCTCTTTGTCACCCCCCCAGCCGTTTGGTTCATTCTTGTATAATGTCAAATTTGGTATGGGTTCACCTACAATAATTGCCTAAAACCAACAATCTGGTAAACCCGCCCCCAGCAACAAGGCAAATCGCTACCGGACTAGATATTAAACAGCATCCCCAACTTCAGCGTATTCGCTGCGACCAAAAATTGCTTCAGCTTCACAATAATACTTGAACTCAAGTATATTGTGGAAAGGGTCTTCTAAGAAGAAAGTGCGGTGTTCTGTAGGCAAACCGACAAATCGCCGTCTCGGTTCTTGATAGAAATTTAACTTGTTTTGCTGGGCTTTTTCTAGCAACCCTTCCCAGTCAGCTTCGGAAGTAAAAATTAACCCAAAATGCCGGGGATAGATGCCTCGCTGAGGCGTTAAAGGTTCGCGGCTGACGTGGGCGACAATTTGATGGCCGCACAAACCCATAATCGCAGAATTCGGCGATTCGCGACCTAGTTCGCAGCCGAGCCCGTCTACATAGAACGCTTTGGTTTGGGCGATATCGGTCACGGGGAAGGCAAGATGAAATAAGACTTGGTTCATGGAGATAGTAAATGCAGAATTCGGAATTGTTCTTTAATTATTTATCTTGGTCTAATCCTTGGTTGGTGGCGATCGCCCTAAATACAGTTTTACTCGCGATCGCCACCATTGCTCCTAAAAAATTGCTCACTCCCGCTGGCCAATTTCACGGCTGGGTATTGGGCGTGCTCATTTGGGGCTGTTTGGGATGGCAAGGCTATGCTGTGGTGATGTTTTACTTTCTTGTCGGATCGGGAGTTACCCGCATCGGCAAAGCCCAAAAAGAAGCAGAAGGCATAGCCGAAAAGCGTTCAGGCGCCAGAGGTCCCGAAAATGTCTGGGGTTCGGCTTTAACCGCTACTATGAGCGCTGTGGGAGTTTTGGCATTATCTATTTTAGAAGAGACAGGCAAGATGTCTGTGCCACAAGATGCTATTTCCCTGTTATTGCTGGGTTACGCAGCGAGTTTTTGCACCAAACTTTCCGATACCAGCGCCAGCGAAATCGGCAAAGCTTACGGCAAGCGGACTTTTTTGATTACCAGCTTGCAGCCTGTACCTAGGGGTACTGAAGGGGCCGTAAGTTTGGAAGGAACGATCGCAGGTATTGTCGGCTCAATTTTGATTGCGCTTTTAAGTTGGGCCGTCGGTTTAATAGACTTGACAGGAATTGTTTTTTGTGTTATTGCAGCTTTTATTGCCACGAACATCGAGAGTGTGATTGGCGCGACGGTGCAATCAAAGTTTGAGTGGCTGACGAACGAGGTGGTAAATTTTTTCAATACACTCATAGGAGCGATCGCAGCGATTATTTTAGCGGCGACCTGGAGAGCTTTTTTAGCTTAGTTAATCCTGGACACATTCGCGACCCAAGAAACCGGCTTTGTTACTATAATTCTAGGTCTTAACGCAGTATTTTTCCAGAGAAACCCGGTTTCTGCCTCGCGAGCTATTAGCTATTAATCATTAGTCATTAGTCTCAACCAATCAACTCATGACTAATGATTAATAGTTAATCAAACTAAGCGTCGTCTTGTGGCCCAAAAACCATTTGTAAAATCATCGTCGGTTCGCCCCGCTTGTGATAGCGATCGGCCCAATTGCGAATAATTTCATCTAATTCTTCAAGGGCTTGGTCGAGCCGTTCTGGCGGAATATCCAAAGTCTCCATAATTCGCATCACCTTCGGTTGTTTTTCCGCCCAATCCTTCATCAGCCGGAAATATCTAGCCGTATCCTCAACCATAGTAAATGTCCGCTCTTCCTGCTCTGCGGGAGAGTAAGTAGCGCGGGTGAGGGCATAAAACGGCATTCCCCAAGGAGAATCAATGCGAGTTACTGTCCCAGAATAGATCAAGCGCCGCTTAATGTGTTCTGCTAGAGCTTCGCTCAAAGGCATTCGCCTTTCTGGAGACATATCTTCTTGCGATCGCCTGTGCAGAAACTCGATCAACTCCATAAACTGAAAAGAATTGATCAGTTGAGCGTCTGGCGGATTCGGAGGAATCTTGCCTTCGAGATATTTTTTTTCATCTACAGTCAAATTGTTTCCCGGAATGCGAGGGCGTCCCGGCATCCAACCATACTGTTCCAGCCAGACATAAGGAAACTGAATCAAATATCTAGGTTCTTGGGAACCCAACATTTTCAGCAATTTTCCCTGAGTCAGAGCTTCCCGGACTTCCTCAACAATCACCTTCACCCGTTTAGGCTCAATGTGATGCAAGTGTCCGGTCATCCGCAGGTTGTTATCCTGCTCCATATAAGTCATATAAATGGCACACTTAGCCGCCGTTGCGGCAGCGTCTAGAAACGCCCCGTGCCTGTGCCCACTGGTTCTCATGGCGCTAAACGCCAGATATAGCATGATCTGATCCATTGCACTAGGGCTGAGGCTTTTGACCAGATCCAAAGAGTCATTTTTCATCACTATCCCCGAAATAGCCAAATTTGGAGGCATTTTGTCATCCTCCATTAAATTATTGCGAGAGCGCCGAATCAAGCATAGCCGACTGTCGCCGGAAAGCTTGCCAGCTACCCTAATATTCAGGTTAGTTAATTTCCCTGAGGTAACAGGGGCATGGGCTTAAAGGCTATCCACACCGCATAAGTGGTTCTTATTGGTGGCTAATTTAAGTAGATTGCTGCACCCTCTGCGCTGACAGTTTACCTATATATAAGTTAGTTATCGCAAGTTAATTATAGTGCAGCGATTGAAAATTAAACCCTACCTGTGGGGGGGAGAAGGTAAATAACTGTTGCGATGCCAGGAATTTGAGGCGACTCCGAGCCCCTAATTCTTGAATAGTCATGGATGCCGAAACCCGGTTTGATCAACTAAAATAAGGCTGTTGCATAATTGCGGGAAGATTTTGATGGTTTTGTGGGATGGGATCTCGTAGCCCGTCCGCTGTATTTTCACAGCAGGCAGGACACCCCACAAAAATCCTCGTCAAATTGTGCAACGCCAAAATAAGGCGTGGAAGGCGAGGGATATTGGTTGAAAAACCCAGATGATCCGAGGCCTGTGGTTAGTGCTTGTTTAATTGAAGCGTTTTCAATACAAAACCGCCACATACTAAAATCTATCTCTAGGTAGATGGCGGTTTCCCGTTTATATGCTAGCATTTCTTACACTAAAAAGAATCTCCTAAGAACTGTCCACAAAAAGTGCCGTTGTCGCTTAACCTGAAAAACTAGAATCCCAGAAAATCCGATCGAGTGATCTAATGAACGGCCCGAAGCAACTCAGTTGTAGTCATCACTTGCGTCCAGTGGCATTAGAAATCTTGTAGCGGATGAGTGTAAACAGTAGGCTCAGTAAAATTCCTGCGTATGCGGTCCCTCTTAGGAGCGCGATCGCGGTTTTGTTGAGTTTGGGCTGACAACATATATTGGGCGGTGGCAGTTTCGACAATGGGGAGTGGAGATTCAAAAGCTTGAGTGGCGCTGGCACTCAAGGTAATGCCCAACAGGCTCAGTAAAGCAATTGCAGTGTAGGTTTTCATGGGTAGTATTCGTCGTGTCAGTATCTATTTAGAGATACGACATTACCCAGGCTGATCAGGATTAATTTCCCTGAAATTATCAAACTATAGAATCAGGAATCAGGAATCAGAAGGAAGAAGAAGAAAAAGAAGGACAAAGGAAGAAGGAATCAGGCTTTAGTTAAGCTATCGCGCATTTAAATAGTCTCCTAAAATCTTTGTATAAAAAGCGGAAAATTATCTTTCCCTCTCCCTTTCTCACCATCTCCCCCTCCCGAAGCAACAGACACTTTAGATGCGTAGCATCTGATCTATGAGAGCTGTCAGAAGTCGAGGTAAAATGGAATAAATAAAATCTCTGGCTTCAGTAATAAAAAAATTCCTAATTGCACTACCCAGAAGGTTGCAATAATATACAAAACCGCCAAATACGAGATTCAATCTCTCGATAGATGGCGGTTTAAGGTTTATATGCTATCATCACTCACATAAAAGAAGAGCCTAATGACTGTAAACAAGAAATGCAGTTGCCTTGGAAACCTGAAAAACTAGCATCCCAGGAAATCAGATTGAGCGCTCGACACGGGCGGCAGAAACTAACTCAATAACGGAAATAGCTTTCGTCCAATGTCATTAAAATGCTTGTAGTTGATGAGTGTAAAGATTAGGCTCAATGAACTCTCGGCGTCCGCTGCCTCTTTCTGGAGAACGATCGCCCCTTTGTTCGGTTTGGGCGGATAAAATGTATGAAGCGGTGGCAACTTCGAGCAGTCCGACTAGGGATTCAAAGGCTCGAACGACAGTGGCGCTCAAAGTAACGCCCAAAAGACTGTGTAAAGCAATTGGTGTGTAAGTTTGCATGGGGTTAGTATCCGTGTCAGTGTCTATTAACTGATACGGGATCTCCCCGATCGATCAGGATAAATTTCTGTGAATTTTTCGGATCTCTGCAAAAAACCTTACCCCTTCAATTCTACTGAGCCCGCCAGCAGCCAAGCACCTGCCGAATTCAGCCTGCCCCATACTGTCAGAGGCTTTTCGGTTTCACAATTCTGTAAAAATCTGTCGGTTTCCGAGTCCAAAGTCACGAGTTGCCAAGTTTGACCGGCTAAGGATGCAGGGCTTGTCAGCGTTAGTGTCCAGTCTTGTTCGCCGAGGCGACGGAAAATGCCAGAAAATTGGCTTTGGGTATTTGCTGTTTGACTGCTTTGTTTCTCTACTGACTCCTGACATTCGCCGCTGGCGGGATATGCTTGGGGTCGATCGAGATAATAGCGTTGCCAATCCAGCCAGTCCGATCGATCCCGTGTCAAATTAAATAAAGGAATAACTGCCGCACTCGCCTCGGAATCTTGCAGCAAAGCTTCCTGCAAAACTCTCACCGGCAACTCCCGCGGCTGACATCCAGATTCGGCGCATAAAGCCGCCGCCATCCCCGACGCCTGTCCAATATTCATTACCGTCGGTTGCAAGCGAGTTGCACCGTTGGCGATGTGAGAGACGGAAATATTTTTTTCGCAGACTAGCAAACCGTCTGTACTCGCAGGAATTAGCGCGCTGTAAGGAATGGTAAACGGAGTTCCCGTCCAGCGGCCGCCCCAGCGGATCGATTTGGGCTGCAACGGAATGTCGCCACTGGTGTAGTGGTGATCATTGGCATAGTTGCCGATCACAATTGTTTCACAAATACCCTCAGAATTTATCGGCAACTTCGCGACTCTGCCACCGACAATAGGCAAAATATCTTTTTCTGTGACTGTACTTATCCCTCGCAAGCGCCGACTTTCTCGGTAGTAAGGATGTAAGGCAAAAGAAGAAAGAAGGGAAGATTTTTTTTGATGTTCGATCGTTGAAATGGGGAAAATATTCTGTGCTAAGCCGTACCGGCGGCCAAGTTGCGTTTGAATGAAGCGGGCGAAACTTTGAGTGTGCCACAGACTTTCTTGCAGGAATTCTTGTCGAGATGCTTCAGATGCAATTAGTCGATCGACCCCTTCACCATAATCATTACCTCGAATCGGCCAATTAATCATCAACAATCCCCCCGGAAGCCTGCCGTAATTGAGAAATTGTTCGGGAGTGTAACCGTCCCAAGCACCGATAAATCGATCGGGATTTTCAACTGGCGGCGCGGGAATTTCTGGCCCGGCCGCACCTTTACCAAAATCCTGCATAATTGCCACCCAAGTCGGAGCTTGCACCGAATACCTCTCGGTGAGATCATTAGAGGCTGTCGGCGCGCTGGGTTCTCCCCACTCGGCTTGGAATTCCCAACCCCAGCGGTGCCTAACTTGCGCTAAAGCCAGCAAATCTCCCAATTCCGTTGCATCTAAAGTGATTTTGGCCGAAACCGTAAAATCTGCAAACTGAACACCAGAAATGCGATCTCCTTCATACAGCACATCGTCAGCTTTTTGTCCCGAAATCCAGTGCAAGTTCGGCAAACATTTAACCCAATCAGCGAAAATTTGAGCACCGATGCGGGGATCGTAAGTAAAAAAACTTACCCAGCCCCAATCCAAACCTCCCGGCTGTCGCTGCTGCAGTTCCCGGAGAAACGCGCCCCACAAACCGGTTTGAAAAGCGGCTAATTCATTACCATCGGGGGCAGCAACGCCTGCGGAAGTCAGCATTCCTCCCAGCCAGGGGAATTCGCTTACTAAAATAGTTTTGGCCCCTCGGCGGGCTGCTTGCACGGCTGCGGCAGTGCCGCCAGTGCCGCCACCGACTACCAAAACATCTGCTTTTAAGGTTGGGGACATGGGGAATAGGATTTTAGATTTTAGATTTTAGATTGCAAGAGGCTCATTCATCATGTAAGGTGCGACCACAAGCACCCAGAGGATAGATGTTCGGCGTTGGCGATCGCGAATTAAATTTTACTGTCTAAAGACTTGACAAATAATAAATCGGGAATTATGCAGCGCTCACACAATTTTGTTACTAAATGACCGCAGGAGCGATCGCAAATTTTGATTTCTCACTTTTGGCCCGCCAATATTGGCAATATGACACCGCGAATAACGATAATAGAAAAAAGGGAACAGCATCTATAAAGTTTTACGTCTTCATAATTTCCCAGTTACTAATTAACGGCTGAAAATGGAAAAAGGTTTTATTTTGTGGTTCACCGGGCTGAGCGGTTCCGGCAAGACAACTATCACCAAAGCTCTCGAACCCGAATTGAAGGCAAGAGGTTGCAAAGTTGAAATATTGGATGGAGATGTCGTTCGCACCAACTTGTCAAAAGGTTTGGGATTTAGCCAAGAAGACCGAGATACTAATATTCGGCGGATTGGATTTGTAGCTCACCTGCTGAGCCGCAATGGAGTAGCGGCAATGACAGCAGCTATTAGCCCATACAGAGCAATTCGCGATGAAATTAGAGCAATGGAACCCAATTTTGTGGAAGTATATGTCACAGCGCCGTTAGAAGTGTGCGAAGGTCGCGATGTCAAGGGGCTATACGCTAAGGCCAGAGCAGGAGAAATTAAGGGTTTTACGGGAATTGACGATCCTTATGAAGAACCGCTGAATCCTGAGATTATTTGTTACACAGAGCGAGAAAGTGTGGAAGAGAGTGTTAAAAAAGTTCTGAGCAAGTTAGAAGAGTTGGGTTACATTTGATGGTGGCGGGGTAGGAAGCGGATAGGGGCAAAAGGCGATGGCGAGCAAAAACTATTCAAAATTCAATACTGTCAAAGGTTTCACGGTCAAATTTTTAACAGTGTCAGTGTTCGCGGCGGTGGGTTCATCTCCTGCGGCGGCCCAGTTTATGCCTCCTCCTCCTCCTCCTGATGCGGGTTCTCCTGTTCCTGTACCGGTACCGGCAGTGCCGGGATTGCCGGGATTGCCGGCAAGTGAACCTTCAAGTGTACGATCGGAAGTTTACACTTTAGGCGCGGGCGATCGTATTCAAATGGACATCTTCAACGTCCCGGAATACAGCGGCCCCAACGGTCAACACCAAGTACAGGCGGACGGTTCCCTAAATTTGCCGTTAATTGGCAGCGTTTCGGTGTACGGGATGACCTTAGAACAAGCTTCTAATGCTGTTAAAGACAAATACGGCAAATACCTTAAACGTCCTTGGATTACCCTCAAACTGCTGGCGCCGCGTCCTTTGCAAATTGCGATCGCGGGCGAAATCAACCGCCCCGGAGCCTATACAATATCCTCAGCAGCAGGCCCCGGAGGCACAGCAGAGCAAATGGGAACTCAAATGCCAACGATATCGCGGGCTCTGCGAATGGCCGGCGGAATTACCCAGTCAGCAGACGTGCGGCAAATCAAAATTCGCCGCCCCCAGCGCAACGCACCGGAACAAATTATTAGTGTGGATTTGTGGGAATTATTGCAAAACGGCGATTTGCGGGCCGATATGACTTTGCGCGACGGCGATACTATATTTATTCCCACTGTAACTAGCCTCAACCGCCAAGAAGCACCGACTTTAGCAGTAGCTAACATTACCGGACAAAGCACTCAACCAATTAATATTGCTGTGGTGGGCGAAGTAACTCGCCCCGGTACTTATACTTTGGCAAAAGAGGCTCAAAGTAGGGTACAAGAGAATGAAATGGGTGAAAATTCTGGTTTGTTTGCTGCCAGCGAAACCAACGGCGGCGAAAATGTTTTGCAGCAAACTGTAACGAGGGCAATTAAAATGGCGGGCGGCATTACGCCTGTAGCTGATATCAGACAAATACAAGTTCGCCGCCTGACACGGGCGGGTACAGAACAAATTATTAATGTGAATTTGTGGCAACTTTTGGAAGGGGGAGATGTATCCCAAGATTTAGCGCTACAACAGGGAGATACGGTAATCGTTACCAAAGCCGAAAACCTCGATGAAACCCAAGACGAACAAGTTGCTAATTCTAATTTTTCACCGGATACTATTAAGGTGAACATTGTGGGAGAAGTCGTGAAACCGGGAGCGATTGCGGCGCTGCCCAACACTACTTTAAATCAAGCGCTGGTAGCAGCGGGAGGTTTTAATAAAGCGCGGGCAGAAATGGATTCAGTGAATTTAATTCGCCTCAATCCTAACGGCACCGTTTCGCAGCTAACTGTTAAGGTTGATTTTTCTGCAACGGCCAATGAAGCAACTAATCCCAAACTGCAAAATAATGATGTAATTATGGTAAGGCGATCGGGCCGCGCTACGTTCTCTGATAATGTAGGCGGAACTCTCGCTCCTCTCAGCCCGCTGTTAGGAATATTTCGGTTATTCGATATTTTTCGGTGATTTGAAGAGACTAGCATTAAGACCTCAGAAATCCGCTTTATAAAAAAATTGCGGTTTGGTAATGAAATATCGAGGAATCAACCGATTTCCTGAAAATCCGCCACCAATACAGACGTTTAAACTAATAAGTTGTAGAAATCCAATGAAACCAGGGAAACAATCTCAAGTAGCACTGTTTAATCATAAAAAAACCGCTGATCTGCAAAAAATGTCTTCTGGGCTTTATGAAGAAGATCAATTTTTAGGCAGAAACAAAACCGAGGCAGAAGAGTTAAGTTTTTGGGAAGTTTGCCGCAGTCGCTCAATCTTAGTCATCGGTGTAGCAGCTGCAGTGACTACCGGAGTTTTCGCCTGGACACTGAATCAAAAAAGCGAGTACGAAGGGCGCTTTCAATTATTAGTAGAGCCAGCGGTTACGCAAAATACTTTAGCCAAAATCTACTCCGGTGAGCTGAAACTGCAACCAGCGGCCCCGGCGACGCAAGAAAAGGGCGGTTTTGACTACGAATCCCAAATTCAAGTTTTGCAAAGTCCGCAAGTAATGTCGCCGATTATTAAACAGTTGCAGGCTAAGTATCCCGAAATAAATTACAACTACCTCTTGAACCAAAAAGCAGATAATTTGCCGTTTTCTCAGGAAACTAGGTTGTCAATTAATCGCTTCAAAAATACCAAGATTATCGAAGTTAGATATCGGGATTATGACCCGAAAAAAATTCAGTTTGTTTTGGAAAAAGTTGCGCTAGGCTACCGCAACTACAGCGTGCAAGATACCACCACTCAAATTAGTCAGACTCTGGATTTTGTGAAATCGCAAATTCCCAACCAGCGAAAGCGCCAACAAGCTCTGCAAACAGAAATTCAAAAATTGCGGCAGCAGTACAATTTCATCGATCCGCAAATTCAAACCCAACAGCTTTCGCAGCAAATCAGCCAACTTCAAGCGCAAAGATTGGACGCGCAAACGCAGTTAAACCAGCAGAGATTGCTCTATTCTAATCTACAAAATCAGCTTGGACTGAACCAGCAGCAAGCGCTGATGGCGTCGGCTCTCAGTCAAGCTCCCCGCTATCAAGGGATGCTGACTCAATTGCAACAATTAGAAGGGCAAATTGCGATTAACTCGGCTACGTTTACAGACGAAACCCCGCAAATGCAATTGTTGCGAGAACAGCGCAAGAACCTGATTCCTTTGTTGCAGAAAGAAGCCCAACAAGTTCTGGGAACTGATTTGGCTAAGGTAAATTCACAAGTGCTGGCTTTTCAAGATCCGGTGCGGATTAAGTTAATCGAGCAGTTTATCGGTACTGCTAATTTAATTCAGGTGCTGGGCGTGCGGAATCAAGTTTTGGAACAAGCTGCTAAGCAGTTGAATCAATACTCTCAAAAATTCCCGGTGATTTTGCGGCGCTATTCCGATTTGCAGCGCGAGTTGGATTTAACTAACAATACGCTGAATGGTTTGCTGGCAAAACAGCAAGCTTTGCAGCTTGAATCTGTGGGCAAAAAAGAGGTGGCTTGGGAAGTTATTGCTAAGCCGGAAATTCCGCGTTACAAAAATGGCGACTTGAGGGCTGTTGCTCCGATTATGCCTTTGAATTTGGCTTTGGGGGGATTGGCTGGTTTGCTGTTCGGTATGCTGGCGGCGCAGTTGGCGGAACGATTTAAAAATAAAACGGTGTTCCAAACTCCAGAGGATGTCAAACAGTCGATTCGCCTGCCTTTGTTGGGGGTAATTCCTGCTAGCGATAAAATTTTGAGACTTCCTCCTGCTGAGACAAGCCCGGTGGATGTGGCAATTTCGCCGATGCCGACGGATGCTTTTCAAGAAGCTTTTCGATCGCTCAATGCGAATATTCGCTTACTAAACGTTGAAACTCCGATCAATTCTTGCGTAATTACTTCTTGTCAAGTAGGTGACGGCAAGTCTACGGTAGCAGTAAATCTGGCGCGGGCGGCGGCTGCAATGGGCCAGCAAGTGCTGTTGGTGGATGGGGATTTACGGCGCCCGCAGGTACACGAAATGCTGGGTTTACCGAATTGGCAAGGCTTGCACAATGTGATTGCTGATGATGTAGATGTGCAAAAGGTGATTTTGCGATCGCCCCGCGATGAAAATTTGTTTGTGTTAACTTCCGGCCCGGTTCCTCTCGATCCCACAAAGGTGCTTTCTTCCCGCAAAATGCAGCATTTAATGGCAGCTTTGTCAAGTCATTTTGACTTAGTTATTTACGATACTGCGCCACTTTTAGGTTTGGCGGATGCGAATTTGTTGGCGGCTCACACTAACGGATTGATGCTGGTAGTAGGGCTGCATCAAACTCAGCGGGAGGCCCTGGTGTTGGCTTTCGAAGATTTAAAAATGGCGGGGATTCCGCTGTTGGGAATGGTGGCGAACAACGATAAAGGCAGCAGGTATTACTATCAGTCTTACGTGCAGGATTACGTCCAGGAACAGTCTGTTTGAGGGAGAGGAATTGAGAAATGTTTAGTGGAACAGGCCGTCGGGCTTGTTCTTGAGAATGCAAGGCGGGCGGGACACCCGATCAGATATTTAATCCATCTTGCACCATTAATTGTGAATCAAGCTGTCTGGGGCGGGCGTCCCGCCCCAGAAGAACATTTAATTTTTATGGAACAGGCCGGCGTCGCCTGTTCTTGAGATTTGTGCGTGATTTCAGAAAGACAAATTTTCTTAAGATTTGCGATCGAGACTCTGAACTATAATTAAAAGTAGGAGAAATTTAAAGAAATCGCGGCAGTTGCAACTTGGCAACATCTGAAAGAAAACGTGGCTGGTAAATTCCTATTTTGTAATACCTTGATACAACTCCCTGCCTCGGCTCAAAACTAGCAGGGAGTTTTGTGTTTTTCACACAGGAGATGAAACAATGGCTATTGCTACTATCAACCCGGCAACGGGAGAAACGCTGAAAACTTTCGAGCCGATCGCGGATGAGGTAATAGAAGCTAGGCTGGAATTAGCACAGCAAGCTTTTAAAAAATACCGCCAACTACCGTTTGAGCAGAGAGCCCTGTGGATGCAGAAAGCTGCAGACATCTTGGAGCGCGATCGCGAAATTTACGCTGAAATGATGACCCTGGAAATGGGCAAAACGCTCAAATCTGCGATCGGCGAAGTGGAAAAATGCGCCTTAGTTTGCCGCTATTACGCCAAAAATGCCGCTCAATTTATGGCAGACGTACCGGCAACCACTGACGCTAGCAGCAGCTTTGTCCGCTACCAACCGCTGGGCGCTATTTTAGCCGTTATGCCGTGGAATTTCCCATTTTGGCAAGTTTTTCGGTTTGCGGCGCCGGCGCTGATGGCGGGCAATGTTGGCTTGCTCAAACACGCTTCCAACGTGCCGCAGTGCGCTTTGAAAATCGAAGAAATTTTTACGCTTGCTGGCTTTCCCGAAGGAGTTTTTCAAACTTTGTTAGTCGGCGCCGACAAAGTAGCCGATATCGTTGCGGACGATCGTATCAAAGCAGCAACCCTCACTGGTAGCGAACCAGCGGGTGAAAGTTTGGCAGCAAATGCGGGCAAAAATTTGAAAAAAGTAGTCCTGGAATTGGGAGGAAGTGACCCATTTATTGTGATGTCCAGCGCCGATTTAGCAGCAGCTTTATCAACTGCTGTGACATCCCGGATGCTCAATAACGGTCAATCTTGCATCGCCGCCAAACGCTTTATTTTAGCAGAAGAGATTGCCGACGAATTTATCACAGGATTTGTCGAAAAATTCGAGCAATTAAAAGTCGGCGATCCGATGTTGCCCGAAACCGATATCGGCCCTTTAGCTACTCCGGCAATCCTCAAAGACTTGGACAATCAAGTGCAAACTTGCATCCAATCGGGAGCAAAACTTCTGACAGGTGGTCGCCCATTGTCAGAGAATGCCGGCAATTTCTACTTGCCAACTATTGTGGCAGATATTCCCCCGGATGCTGCGGCGCGTCAAGAAGAATTTTTCGGGCCCGTAGCTTTAGTATTCAGGGTTGCAGGCATCGATGAGGCGATCGAACTGGCAAATAGCACATCTTTTGGCTTGGGTGCGTCAGCTTGGACTACAGTAAACTCAGAGAGCGATCGCTTTATTTCCGAACTAGAAGCCGGCGCGGTATTCATCAACGGTTTAGTAAAATCCGACCCCAGATTGCCCTTTGGCGGCATCAAACGCTCCGGTTACGGACGCGAATTGAGCATCCAAGGAATGCACGAATTTGTTAACATAAAAACAGTGTGGGTGAAATAAGCTCCCACTCTATCAACCGATCGCACAAATCTACATAAGTCTGCGTTTATCTGCGTTTACCTGCGGTTAAAAATTCCCATTTAGTATTTTGGCGATCGGTTGAAAAAGACCAAAAAAAACCATTAACCGAGGAGAGAAACGGAAATGAACACAGCTCAACTATTGGTAAAATGTTTAGAAAATGAAGGCGTCGAATACGTCTTCGGACTTCCTGGAGAAGAAAATTTAGAAATTTTAGAAGCCCTGAGAAACTCTTCAATTAAATTTATTACTACTCGCCACGAACAAGGCGCGGCTTTCATGGCCGACGTTTACGGTCGTCTCACCGGCAAAGCCGGCGTTTGCTTGTCCACCTTGGGCCCAGGCGCAACTAACTTAATGACAGGAGTTGCTGACGCCAACTTAGACGGCGCTCCTTTAATAGCAATTACCGGACAAGTCGGCACAGACAGGATGCACATAGAATCGCACCAATACTTAGATTTGGTTGCGATGTTTGCGCCAGTTACTAAGTGGAATGCTCAAATTGTTCGCCCCAGCACGACGGCAGAAATTGTCCGCAAAGCCTTTAAAGTAGCTCAAAGTGAAAAGCCGGGAGCAGTTCACATTGACTTACCTGAAAACATCGCAGCAATGCCTGCTGAAGGACAGCCGCTCGCCAAGGACAACCGCGAAAAAACTTTTGGCGCTTACCAAAGCTTGAATAAAGCCGCTGTGGCAATTTCTAAGGCAAAAAGTCCTCTGCTTTTAGTAGGAAACGGCGCGATCCGCGCTAACGCCAGCGATGCTTTGACACAATTTGCTACTCGATTGAATATTCCTGTAGCTAATACTTTCATGGGCAAAGGTGTAATTCCTTACACTCATCCTTTGGCACTGTGGACGACGGGATTGCAAAAACGGGATTATATTAGCTGTGCTTTTGAAGAAACGGATTTAGTGATTGCTGTTGGCTACGATTTGATTGAATATTCCCCGAAGAAGTGGAATCCAGAAGGAAAAATTCCGATTATTCACATTGGATCTCTGCCAGCAGAAATTGACAGCAGTTATATTCCTATTATAGAAGTTGTGGGAGATATTTCTGATTCCCTCAATGAAATTTTGCAGCGTGCCGATCGCATGGAGAAAGTAGACCCTTTTGCTAAGCAATTGCGGGCTGATATTCGCGCTGGCTACGAACAATATGCAGCCGACGACGGTTTCCCGATTAAGCCACAAAAACTCATTTACGATTTGCGGCAAGTCCTGGGCCCGGAAGATATTCTTATCTCTGATGTGGGAGCTCACAAAATGTGGATCGCGCGGCACTATCATTGCGATCGCCCGAATACCTGTTTGATTTCCAACGGATTTGCGGCGATGGGAATTGCGATTCCCGGTGCGGTGGCTGCAAAACTCGTTTATCCCGATCGCAAAGTAATAGCAGCCACCGGCGACGGCGGTTTTATGATGAACTGCCAAGAGTTAGAAACTGCTTTGCGAGTCGGTACTAATTTTGTGACGCTGATCTTTAATGACGGCGGTTACGGGTTAATTGAATGGAAGCAGCAAGATTATTTTGGTCATTCCGATTTCGTCAAATTTGGCAATCCCGACTTTGTGAAATTTGCGGAAAGTATGGGTTTAAAAGGCTATCGAGTGGAATCTGCAACCGATTTTATTCCGATTCTGAAAGAAGCCCTGGCTCAAGATGTCCCTTGCGTGATTGATTGTCCGGTAGACTATCGGGAAAATGCGCGTTTCAGTCAATTATCTGGGGATATGAGTTGCAATTTGTAAGAGTAGCTAGAGTCCCGGCTTCTTTAAGAAGTCGGGGTTCTAATAATGGATATTCTTGGAGATAGAGTTTTGTAGCTTGTTTGGTTCTTCCTTACTTACTATGCTAAATCAATAGTTGAATTACAGCACTTCCGGATGTTATGAGGTACAATAAAATCAACTAAAAATAATACACCAATGAAAGCATATTCAGTAGATTTGCGAACAAAAATAGTAGCAGCTCATCAAGATCAGAAGCTGTCGATCAGAAAAACAGCAGCGATATTTTCCGTCAGTAAAAGCTCTTTTCAAAAACTGGTCAAGCAACAAAAAATAGAGGGGAATTTACAGCCGAAACCCAGGGGAAAACCGAGATACAGTCATTTGAATAATTCCACAGCTTCTTTGAGGGAAATAGTGGCAGCACATCCCGATGCAACCTTACTAGAATTGTGTGAGTTATTTGCCCAAAAGACGGGAAATTGGGTGGGTAGAACAGCCATGTGTAACGCCTTACAGAAGTTGGGATTAAATCGTAAAAAAAAACAGTCAGGAGTAGCCAAGCAGGCACAGAAAGAGTCATGAAGTTAAGGTTAGAGTATTGGGAAAAAGTCAAGCATATCAACCCAGAAAATCTAGTATTTTTAGATGAGACTGGAGTATTACGCTTGTTTAAGCAGAAGTCATGCACGTTCCCAACTAGGGACTAGAGCCTATGCGGTCAAACCTTTTTATCGAGGCCAAAAAGTCACAGTAATTGGGGCTCTTCTGGGTTTGCGGTGGAAACTGTATAATTAAGGAACTTTATGCTAGAGGCTAAGCTCATGGATTTCCATCTTGACGGATTACTCAATTTGCCAGACATTACGATTGAAAGATGTATTAAAAATGATAGAAAAACAATTTTAAAAGTGGGTTTTTTGATGGATTATGCTACTTGTCCTCACTGTCAAAAGTCCA
>NZ_JAUBRB010000002.1:0-2227 GCF_036701585.1 Microcoleus sp. POL10_C6
TCATCTTTATTTGACAATTTTACTAGCTTTTTCATTTTAACTCTTTTTTGACACATTCGCAAAAGTGAGATGCACCCTATGTCACCTATGGGCTGGTTGCGGCAAACATATTAGTATTTTTGTACGAACTCAGTTTGGGCGATCGACAATTAACCCAATTCTTCTACTCTTGGGCCGTAATTCCTTGCCAGTTAAGCAATATGTGTCGGGTTGCTCTGCCAGTTTCGCCATTTCCCGAATGGACGACACTAATTAGCTCCCAATTCCTGCACGCAGGCTTTCTCCACATTGCCGGAAATATGTTATTTTTGTGGATTTTTGGCAATAACGTAGAAGACCGTTTAGGACACGTCAAATTTATAATATTTTACCTTACTTGCGGCGTTTTAGCATCACTAACTCAGTGGTATTTTTCCTCAGCATCTGCCATTCCGTCCCTAGGTGCTAGCGGCGCGATCGCAGGCGTGATGGGAGCTTACATTCTCAGATATCCCCAAGCCAAAGTTCTGACACTGCTTCCCTTGGGAATTTTTATTACCACTGTCAGAGTCCCCGCTTTCTTCTTTCTAGGATTTTGGTTTGCACAGCAAGCATTGAGCGGTCTGGCTTCCTTGAATGCCCCGGCAAGTGTCGGCATGGAATCCGGGGGAGTTGCCTACTGGGCCCACGCCGGCGGCTTTGTTTTCGGCGCTATTCTAGGCCCTTTGTTGGGACTTTTTTCTGAAGATAATCAGATTTAATTCTTCACCGCAGATGAACGCAAATTAACGCAGATAAACTGCCAAGAAAATCGGCGTTTATCTGCGTTTATCTGCGGTTTCAAACCTCTGATATTCCTAGATAAATGTCAAGTCAAATTCCGAAAGAGCAGAAACCCCAGTTACACCATTTAACTTCGCCAAAATGCGAGAATCGGCGCCAGTGAGGTTATTGCCATTGCCGTCATAAATAATGTAAGTATTGCCACCGGAATCGTAGGCAAACAAGAAAGCACTTCCTCCCAGAATATTTGCAGAAACCGTTGTCTGCACATTTAGCAGAACTTGGGTGTTACCGCTGAGATTGGCAAATCCGGGGGCAAAATTAAACTGATCGGCGATCGGCACACCGAGACCGCTAAAATCAGTAATCACATCGTATCCGCCCGCCGCGATCGCAGCCTCGATCGCAGCCGAAGAAGCCGCATCAAAAGCCGGCCCACCTTGTGCAGGGCTGGTATAACGGAATTGATTGTTGCCGCCACCCCCTGTCATGGTATCTGCGCCGAGGCCCCCTACGAGCACATCGTTATCCAAACCGCCGTTAATCGTATCGTTGCCACCTTGACCGTCAATAGTATCACTGCCCGCCAAACCGTTCAAATTGTCCGGCAAAGAACCCCCAACCAAATTGTTAGGCCCGCTATCAGCCGGCAAGATTTGAACGGTGACAGTACCTACGCCCGGAACTGTCCCGAATCCGTCGCTGACGCTGTAGGTGAAAGCAGTTGTACCCGCTACGTTGCCGGGGATGAATTGCACTTGAGAGACAAGATTTACAGCTATTCCGAGTTGCGGTGTGCTGACATTGATAATGCTGAGCGTCCCTTTTTGCGGGCTGGAATCGTTCGCCAGTACGTCGATAAAAGTGGGCAGCAAATTATTCGTATTGGTAAATACGATGCCGTCATCAACAACAATTGGCGGCAGGAGAGTTGGAACAGTTACGGAGGTATCGAAAGAATTGATGTTAATTGCGACTGAGGCTGCTGCCGTGCCGCCTTGGTCGTCAGCTACGCTGTAGCTGAAAGAACCGGCTTGCCCGATCACGTTTGTTCCAGGTTGAAATTTCAGTCCAAGTAAATCCTGAACGGTTAACTTTTGGTTCACGGTGACGGGGTTTGTACCGGTAATTACCTGACCAAAAGTAGGATTGGGAAGTCCGACTACCGCGATCGACAGTGGATCGCCCTCCGGGTCGCTGGGCGCCGAAATGCTCAGAGACAGAGGCAAATTCTGCAAACCAGTCACCGTCTTGCCAGCTTCCACGATCGGCGGCTGGTTAGGAGTCGGAGATGTAAAACTCGGCGGAGTCGGCCCGCCGCCTAAAGGCGGAGGAGTTGGGGGCGCAGCAGTTGGAGTCGGGACGATCGAAGGGCTCGGACTCGGAGTTGTCGCGCCCGCAGTCGGACTCGGACTCGGACTCGGACTCGTACCCGGAACCTGTATCGGCAATGGCTCCGTTATTG